>JAUUZM010000304.1 GCA_030589965.1 Bacteroides sp. | reverse complement strand
GATTTTTCTTTCATCAGATGTTCACCAAATCCGGGTTCAAAGACGATGACCAGCTTGATATTCCCTTTCCTGAACTTTTCTTCTATCTCCCGGGTATTTTCAAGATAGCCATCAAAAATGAAATATTCCGAAGAGATTATTTTGTTCGTAATATCGTGTGTATATTGGTCATGGGACTGATCCAATACCGCTATGTGAATGTCTTTGAGCTCATTTGATACCACATACCCAAATATCAATAGCTGAATAACGGGCATACCAAACAGTATCAACAGGGTCCTGAAATCCCTGAGGATATGGTTGAATTCTTTTATGACAAAACCTTTGAACCTTCTCATAGTTTGGAATCTTTCATCTGGCAATCTTTATAAATACCTCATCCATATTCACCGAGTCGTATTCATCCATTAATTCAGTTGGTGTGCCAATGGCTTCTATTCTTCCTGCATCCATTATACTAACGCGATCGCAGTATTCTGCTTCATCCATATAATGAGTGGTAACAAATACTGTAATACCATCTCTGGATGCCTGGTATATCAGGTCCCAGAATTGCCTCCGGGTAATCGGATCCACCCCCCCCGTCGGTTCATCCAGAAATACAATGCTGGGTTGATGTATGATGGCCACCGAAAAGGCAAGTTTCTGCCGCCAGCCCAAAGGCAGTTCAGCAATCAGCTTATTCCTGACATCTTCCAGTTCCAGTGTGTCAAGAAGTTCATCCGTACGCTGCCTGATCCTTTTCCTGCTCAATCCGTAGATTCCAGCATACAGACGTATGTTTTCATAAACTTTCAGGTCCTCATACAATGAAAATTTCTGGCTCATATAACCAATCCTCTTCTTCATTTTCTCCCGCTCGGTGTAGATATCAAACCCTGCCACATTGATTTCCCCACTGCTTGGCAGGGAAAGACCGCAAAGAATTCTAAGAGCGGTAGTCTTACCGGCTCCATTGGCCCCCAGAAATCCAAAAATCTCTCCCTTCTGCACATCAAAGCTCAGTCGGTCGTTGGCCGTGAAATCGCCAAACTTTTTGACCATATCCCTTACCCTGATTACAATAGAATCTGTCTCCATCATTTCCCTTATTTAACCTTTGTCATCAATTCCAGAAAACAATCTTCAATATTCGGTTTAATCTCTTTTACTTCCAGATTTGTATGACCCTTATCCGATAAGTATGATCGTAGTTCCTTATCCTCCCTGTAATCTTTCAATGTAAGATGAAGATGCTGTCCAAACAGGTATACACTGCCTGTATTCCGGTAGTCTTCCAGGTCATTCTTTAGCTGGTATATATCTCTTCCTTTTATAGAAAGCAGTCGCTTCTGGAAATTACCCATAATATTACCCGGTGTATCAAGACTTAGTATACTACCCTCCTGGATTAAAGCAACCCGGTCACATAATTCAGCTTCATCCATATATGGAGTGGAAACCAGAATGGTAATATCATGGTCTTTTAATTGGATCAGCATTTCCCAGAATTCCTTCCTTGAAACTGCATCTACTCCGGTTGTCGGTTCATCCAGTACCAGTATTTTGGGTTTATGGATCAGGGCACATGAAAGAGCAAGTTTCTGTTTCATCCCACCGGATAGTTTTCCCGCTCTTCTATTCCTGAATGGTTCAATATGGGAATAGATATCCTTTATAAGTTCATAGTTTTCTTCAAGGCTTGTTCCGAATACAGTAGCATAAAAGTTAAGATTTTCTTCCACCGTCAGATCCTGGTATAGAGAAAACCGGCCAGCCATATATCCCGTAATCTTTCTGATGGCCTTATAATTCTTAACTACATCAATTCCGTACACCATAGCGGTTCCTCTGTCAGGAAGCAGAAGGGTACACAGTATTCGGAAAAGGCTGGTTTTTCCGGCTCCATCCGGACCTATAAGTCCAAATAACTCCCCCTGCCCTATGGCAAGGCTGATATCATCCAGGGCCTTTACCTCCTTGTAGGATTTTGAAATATTCCGAATATCAACAGCCAGATTATCCATATCAGTCCTTCATTCCTGTCAAATTCTCAAGCATTCTAAACAGGGCTTTCCGGTTTAAATCCGCATGCTCAAGTCCATTCCTGATTCCCTCGGGATTTTGTACCCAGTCCCCTGCAGTCAGGTCATTTGAAGCATTTTTTAACAGACCTTCAATGAGGGCTTCATTTACCTCCAGATGAAATTGTAGTGCCAGGACATTTTTATTGTAGGAAAAGGCCTGGTTTTTTGTCACCAGGCTAGATGCAAGATGATCAGCCCCATCTGGTAAATTATATGTTTCACCATGCCAGTGGAAGGGAATAAATGATCCGGGCAGGATATTCTTATCTCCTGCAACCGGAAACCAGCCGATTTCCTTTTCACTCCCCTTATATGCTTTTTCACCGAGTACATCAGCAATGATCTGGGATCCGAGACAGATACCGAGTATCTTTTTACCCTGGGCGATACAGGTTTTCAGTAAGCTTTTTTCTGCCTTTAACCAGGGGAATTTTTCATATTCATATATATTCATGGGGCCACCCATGATTAAAAGAAAATCTATATCATGAGGATCCGGCAATTTATTGCTTTCATACAATCTCCAGAAAATCAGTTGTATACCATGGGAGTTAAACCAGTCCTCTATATAGCCTGGTCCCTCAAATGGTACGTGCATTATGCAATGTGCTTTCATAGTACAATCTCTCCGGGCATTCCAATTTTGAGCCTTCCGTCATTGGAGACTTCAACCTTAACAGCATAAACCAGGTTAACCCTTTCCTCCCTGGTCTGAATAATTTTTGGTGTAAATTCTGCTTTTCCAGACACCCATGTAATCCTTCCCTTGAGTGGTGTATCCAGGGTAGCCGGATCATCAATAATCACTCCTACTTCCTGGCCGATCTTTACAGAGGCTAGCTGGTCCCCGCTTATATAGACCCTCAAAATCATGGTCTGAAGATCTGCAATTTTGTAAAGTGTCTTCCCGGGCATAGCCATTTCGAAAGATTCGGTATACTTTTCAAGCACTGTCCCATTAATTGGATTAATGATAATATGCTTACTCAACTGATCCTCTGCCATGTTAACCTGGGCTTCCATGGCAATGATTTCGGCCCGGATGGTTTCAAATTGTGATTTCGTCCCTATGATTTGTTTATCCAGGATGGCCAGCTGTCCATCCAGATCATCCATCTGTTTCCCTGTAGCAGCACCATCTTCCAAAAGTTTTTCCAACCTTGATTTCTCCTTAAGCATGGTTTCCTTTTGAGATTGTTGAACCTCAATCTGTGCCCGAACGCCTGATCTCCTGGCGTCAACAGCCTTAATCCCGGCCTCCAGTTGCTTCACCTGTAGATGCAGGGCCATGGTGTCAATACATCCTACAATCTCCCCCTCGGAAAGGACTGATCCTTCCTCAAGCTCCAGCCCAAGTATCCTGCCCTTACCCTCAGCCGGAATCAGGTACTCCTTTGTCTCAAAATTCCCATAAGCATCGGAAAGGTACTCCCTGCCAGAACATCCGACCAGTAAGGCCAGCATCAAAAATGGTATGATTATCTTTTGCATGTTTAATGATTTATTATGTATTAAATAATTCCTTTGCTTGTAAGGTAACTCACCCTTGCCTGTTCCAGCTGGATGCGGTGAAGGTCCAGCTGAATCCTTGCCTGAACTTCTGCATTTAGTTCAGTGATATAATCTGT
>JAUUZM010000021.1 GCA_030589965.1 Bacteroides sp. | reverse complement strand
TGCTATCTCCAAGAAACATCTGGTATGCATAGAAGGCCTCGTTTTCCTTCGAGTCCTGTATTTTCATATTAGCTACATAATCAGACGTATCATTTTCAAAGGAGAAATACTGCACCTCTCCGATAAGCAGATCAAAAAATGATTTATCTGGAAGATAGATTAGATACATTCCATGGGGAAGCTCAACATTTCCCGTAAATTCCCCATTCCCTTTAGTATCCAGAATCACCGTATCCTTGGGTATGAAGCTGGCGTTGAATCGATGTCCAAGAACGATTGTATCATTACTGAAGGAGGGCATGAAAATGCCGATTTTATATGCTTCAGCAAATCCGCTAAATGTTAGTAAAGCAAGAAGACTTATTAATAAGATACGAATACGCATAATGCCTGTTTTTTCTTGAATCATGCAAAGATAAGGCCATATATCGGGCGTAAAAATAGGAAAAATTGAGATAACAGGATTTTATCCTAATTTTATGAATTATGATGGACTTTAAAACCGCCAGAAAGATCATTGAGCAGGAGTTGGAAAAGTATCCATTTGACAGTTCTCCTACCGAACTTTATGAACCTGTGGGCTATATTATTTCCCTCGGGGGAAAACGCATGAGACCGGCTCTTACCCTTATGGCTTGTAGTATTTTCAGCGATGCTGTGCACCCCTCTTTGAAGCCCGCCCTTGCCTTTGAAGTTTTTCATAATTTCACCCTTCTGCATGATGATCTGATGGATAATTCAGGGATTCGTAGGGGGAATGAAACTGTCCATGTTAAATGGAATCCAAATACTGCCATCCTTTCAGGTGATGTTATGTCTATACTGGCTTATAAGATCCTGTCCGAATCACCCAGGGATTTGCTCCCGGATCTTCTTCAGCTTTTTAATACAACAGCCCTTCAGGTATGCGAGGGACAGCAATGGGATATGAACTTTGAATCCCGATTGGATGTAAATGTGGACGAGTATTTACGAATGATTGAGTTGAAAACAGCTGTCCTGGTGGCAGCCAGTCTTAAATCAGGTGCCATGGCGGGAGGAGCCGATGAACCCGAAGCGGACCTTTTGTATGAGTTTGGCCGCCATCTGGGCATCGCTTTTCAGATTCGTGATGATTATTTAGATGTATTTGGGGACCCTGAAGTTTTCGGTAAGAAGATCGGGAATGATATTCTTACCGATAAAAAAACATTTCTACTGATTAAGGCCCTGGAATTATCGGAAGGAAAAATCAGGAAAGAATTATTAGGCTGGTTGGAAAAGAAGGAGCATGATCCTTCGAAAAAAATCACAGCTGTTTCTGAAATATTCTCCTCGCTTGAACTGAACAAGATATCAAGCGAACTTGCTTCCTCACATTATGGACAGGCTTTGCAATATCTGGATAGGGTGGATGCCCTGGCTGAACGGAAAGCACCCATGGCAGAGATGGCAAAAACCCTGATGGAGAGGGAACAATAACTAATTTTTCTTAGCCCCTTTCCTGAAGGTAACGCTGGTAATAATTATTAAACTCCTCGTTTATTTCCTGCACCATATCTTCAATCGCAAATTCATTTGCAATGCTGTTGTACTCCTGCAACAATTGAAGTGCGATTCGTATCTCATAATCGAGAGACTGCCGATGTTCGCGGGTCAGATCATAATAATAAGTAAGATCTTCCAGCAAAAGATCGACGTGCTGACGCATGACTGCCTTGCCCTTTTCCATAGCTCCACACTTGAAATAAGCCTGGGAGCTGGGTGGCACAAATGCATCGTAAGGTACTTTCGGATGAGGCATCAGTTCCAGACCGCGGTCCAGCACCAAAACAGCTGAATCCATTCGGTTCAACTGGATAAGTTCATTTGCCAGCCTGGTAAATTTATTCCTCAGTTTAATTACGGAGAGAGTCCGGATATTGTAATAATCAAGATAAACATCTGGCTGTTCCATTCTTCCGTAACGGAAGGTATTCATCAGGCGATCATACAGGGTATCTACATCAACTCTTCCGTAATTCATGTAATTACGGCCAGGAGTAGAAACAGGCACCAGGCGATATGCAAGTCCTTCCATCTGAAAGTAGGGCTCAAGTTTCAAGGCTCCGTCATTTCCTGCTGCAACAAAACAGATAGGCCTATCCCAATCATTGGAGGCGAGAATATCCAGCTGCATAAGCTCATTTTTCAAGAGACTGCTCTTAGAAATTGTCCACTCAATTTTGTCCACTATAAGAGCCGAATCCTTCAACGCCAGGATTCCATTATTTAAAATTTTCTCCTTATCAACTTCAATGGAAAACTTTTTAGACGGAATATAATCCAGGGTAACATTGGGTTGAGGAGTCAGTTTGGTTCTTGGATCATCACTGGCCACAAAGCCTATTATCTCCTTAAGGTCAACATGGTTGGTAACCCGTTCCACCATATAGATAATATTATTGGTTCCGTCCATGTACTTCTCAGCTGGAAGACTCATAGGAATGGGGGCTGAGTTATAAGCCCGTCTGGTCATCTGGTCAATATACCATTCGGTATTAAATAACATGAGGTTTATGATCCTGACATCGGTACGGATCCCCTCGACTTCCTGGATATACCAGAGTGGAAATGTATCATTATCCCCATTGGTATACAGTATGGCGTTTGGCGGACAAGAATTCAGGTAGTTATATGCCAGGTCCCGTGCAGTATATCTGCCTGAACGGTCATGATCATCCCAGTTCTCTTTGGCCATAATTCCCGGGACAAGGACCAGGCAGATCAAAGTGGCAATTCCTGCACTGGCTTTACCAGGCGCCTTCTGTTTAAAGAACTCATAGATTGACATAACACCTAAGCCTATCCAGATAGCAAAAGCATAGAATGAGGCCACATAGGCATAATCCCTTTCCCTGGGTTCCATTGGCTTCTGGTTCAGGTAAACCACGACGGCAATCCCTGTCATAATAAAGAATATCATTATGACTGAAAAGTCCTTCTTGTTCTTTTTATAATGATAAAAGACTCCAATCATCCCAAGCAGCAATGGAAGCATAAAATAAGTATTGTGTGCCGGATGGTTTTTAAACTTGTCCGGCAGATTATCCAGCTTGCCCAATTTGGCTTCATCAAGGAAATTTATACCTGATATCCAGTTTCCGTGAAGCATACCTCCATGTCCCTGAATATCATTCTGTCTTCCTGAAAAATTCCACATGAAGTATCGCAGATACATATGTCCCACCTGGTATTTAAAGAAAAAAGCCAGGTTCGTTCCGAAAGAAGGTTTGACTACAGTTTTGGGTTCTCCTGTACTGCGGTCCTGAATCTGAACCCGTGTGCCTTTAACATCGACCCATCTCTCATATTCAGAAATATGGTTTGGAGTATTACTGTGCATCCTTGGGAAAAAGGTAATCATGTTCTCATCCCAGGTATATTCTATCTTATGATCTTTTATTTCGTATTTACCATTTGACCTGTAGTAATTTGGTCTGGTCTCTTTTGACCCTGTAATTGGAGTATTATAATACTGGCCCTTAAACAATGGACGCTGTCCGTATTGTTCCCGGTTGAGATAAGGTAGAAGATCAAAAACCGTCTCAGGATTATTCATATCCATGGGAGGATTGACAGTGGAACGGATAATTATCAGGGCATATGAAGAATAGCCTATCATAACCACCGCAAAAGAAAGAATTATGGTATTTAGGACCACTTTTCTGTGCTTATGGGTGTAATGGACTCCGTATATAATTCCTCCAATAAAAATAGCCACAAAGAAAAACACTCCTGTATTGTAGGGTAGACCGAATCCATTGACAAACATCAGCTCAAATAAACCGGCAAACTTGACGAACCACTGGATTACGACGTATTGCAAAACCATCAGGATACCTACAGAAATAGCCAGTGAATATATAATTCCCTTGGGGGTTACCTTGTACTTTTTAAAGTAATATACAAGGACGATAACAGGTGCAGAAAGCAGGTTAAGCAGGTGGACCCCGATTGATAGTCCCATGAGGTAAGCGATCAGCAATATCCAGCGATTAGAGTTCTTCTCGTGGGCAACGTTTTCCCACTTAAGAATGGCCCAGAAGGTAATCGCTGTAAAGAAAGATGAAACAGCGTATACCTCCCCTTCAACAGCTGAAAACCAGAAGGAATCAGAAAAAGTATATGCCAGGGCACCAACAAGACCTGCTCCAATTACGGCCATCAAATTGCTGCCTGAAATATTTTCAGGGTCGGGAACAAGTTTTTTTGCGAGATGGGTAATGGTCCAGAAAAGAAAAAGAATGGTAAAACTACTTGATAATGCGGACATGGCATTGATCATCTTTGCAGCCGTTTCAGGACCCGAAGCAAAAATGGAAAAGAACCTGGCCATTATCATAAACAGGGGTGCTCCGGGGGGGTGCATAACTTCAAGCTTGTATGCAGTGGCAATGAATTCACCGCAATCCCACAGACTGGTAGTGGGTTCCATAGTGAGAAGATAAACGGCAGAAGCAAGCACGAAGGTCAGCCAGCCAATGGTATTATTCCAGAATTGAAATGATTTTTTCACAGGACAGGAGGGATATTTGAGTTAAAGGCTCAGATTTACAATTTCTTCGCGAATTTAGTGTTTTTTTATCATACCGGGAATTTATATTTTGCAGGAATTATTATGGGAGGATTTTCAATATCATCCAGACTTTACAGTTTATCCATAACGCTATTATTAGCGGCCTCAACTTCCTTTGCCCAGTTTTATGACAAGGGACAGGATCCCGGCGGAATAAAATGGGAAAATATTCGTACTGATCACTTCCAGGTAATATTCCCTGAAGATTTTCAATCAGAGGGACAAAGGATGGCTCACATTCTGGAGAGTTATTATATCCCCAATTCTGATTACTTAAATCACAGACCCAAACCAATACCTGTTATTCTTCATAATCACTCTGTCCGGTCCAACGGATTTGTGAGCTGGGCACCCAAGCGTATGGAAGTTGTCACCACTCCGGCAGCCTGGAGCTATTCCCAGGATTATCTTGAACAGCTTGCTCTTCATGAATTCAGGCATGTGGTACAGGTAGATAAGCTCCGACAAGGATTCACAAAGGGCCTTTCCTTCATTATAGGTGAAGCAGCTACAGGTGCTATAACAGGAATGATGCCATTCTGGTTTCTTGAAGGGGATGCGACAGATGCCGAAACCCGCCTTTCACATTCGGGAAGGGGAAGATTGCCATCCTTCGAGATGGAGATAAAAGCAATCCTTGCAGAAAAGCCAAAAATGTATTCTTATGAAAAGGTATTTTTCGGTTCTTTCAGGGACTATATTCCGAATCATTATAAGTATGGTTACCAGATCGTATCTCATGCCAGGAATAAATACGGAAATGAATTATGGGAGAATGTTCTTAATAATACCGGTAGGCGGCCATTTACCCTCTATCCAAATTATTTCAGTATCAAAAAACATACAGGTCTTTCTAAAAACGGTCTTTATAAGGAGACCTTTAAAACTCTGAATGAACATTGGAAGGATCAGGCAGGGAAAAGATCCCTGAGTGATATGACCAAAATTAACCAGGCGGTGAAAAAACATTTTACTTCCTACAGGTTTCCCGGGTACATCAATGATTCAATAATTTTTGCAGAAAAATCAGGCATAGACCAGATCAATGAATTTGTACGAATTGATTCGGATGGAAAGGAAAAACGGATACACAGGCCAGGCTTTTATAATGCTGTAAATATAAGCGTTGCCAGCGGGAAGGTGGTCTGGGCTGAAGTGTTATCCGATCCGCGTTGGGAAAGAAGAAGTTATTCCGTTATCAAGATTTATAATTTGAGTTCCGGAGTGGAACGTATTCTGGAAATGAAGACGCGTTATTTTGCGCCTGATCTGTCAGAGGATGGATTGTTTATTACAGCTATTGAGGTGGATCTGGAAAATCAAATCTTTCTTACCCTTATGATGGAAAGTAACGGCGAGATTGTGAAAAAAGAAGCATCACCCAATAATGAGTTTTTGCAATACCCGGTATGGGATGATAAAAACGAAAATATTTATATGACCTCATTGGGGGAAAATGGAAAATCCATTGTTCAGTATAATGTTAAATCAGGGGAATGGGATAACTTGTTTGAGGCCGGTTTTGAGGATATTGCTGAATTGGATTGCAGGGGAGAATATCTGGTATTTCGGGCCGGTTTTTCAGGCATTGACAATATCTATTCCCTGAATTTGAAAACCCTTCAATGTCAAAGAGTTACGTCATGCAAGTTTGGTGCTTTTACCCCTGCTTTTTCTGCGAATGGAGACACATTGATATATTCTGAATATTCTTCGCAAGGATTTGATATCGTAAAAATAGGATTTAATCATTCAGAATTTACTCCCCTTGATGAGGTAAAGGATCACCGGGAACAATTAAATCTTCCCACCAAAGAGGAGGAATCCAATGTGCCTGTACCCGGGCTCCCGACAAGTGAATATGAAACTAAAAAGTACAGGAAATCAACTCATCTGTTTAAGTTTCATAGCTGGGCACCCCTGTATGTTGATCTTGATGATCCAAGCATTGAAGACCTGGAAGTTAATCCAGGATTGATGCTAATGTCCCAGAACCTTTTGAGTACTGCCACAACGGTTCTTGGATATGAATATAATCTGGAAAAAAAAGATCACTTTCTTCATGCTGCCTTCACTTATTCAGGTTGGTATCCTGTCCTGCAAATTTCAGCGGACTATGGCGGACTACCCTATGTTAGCTCAACACCTGATACAAATGCTACTCTCTCGACAGTAGAAACGGATTTAAGTGTAAATGTTAAAGTGTCTTTGCCGCTCAACCTGACCCACAACAGGTATGTTACAGGTTTGCGACCTTCGGCTGAAGCAAGGTTCAGCAGGTCATATTTCTACTATATGGAACCGGGAGAATACAGGAGCGGAATGACTTATCTGGATTACCGCATGTATTTTTATTCCCACCTGAAGAGGACAGGGAAAGATATTTTGCCCCGGTTTGGATTTTCTTTGGATTTCAGGTTTGTAGATACTCCTTTTGAGGGTGAACAGTTGGGTTCCCAGATCTATGGTTCAGGAGTTTTATATATTCCAGGCGTTCTTCGTCATCAGACCTTAAGAGTATTTGTAGGAGCCCAAAAACAAAATCCACGAAGGTTCCTGATGGGCAATATAATGAGCATGCCAAGGGGAATACATTATTATACTGCCATCGAGATGCAGAAAATCACTTTCGATTATGTGTTTCCTATAGCCTACCCGGATTTGCATATATGGAGGGCGGCATATTTTAAAAGATTCAGAGGTTCTGTTTTTTATGATTATGCAATTGGAAAGCAAGTTTATATGGGAAACGGCGCACCGGTGGATAATAATTTTCAGTCCCTCGGCATGGAACTAACTACCGACATTCACCTGGCACAGATTTTTGTACCATTCAACCTTGGTGGACGATTTATCTGGATTCCGGAAACAGGAAGCACAAGGACCGAATTTATTTTTTCTGTTGACCTGAGCCAGTTTTAGGCTCAAGGGCTGACTTCTTATTCCCCTGATGTAAAGTCATACTTTACTGTGAAGTACCCGGGATAGGCTATTTCTATTGCAGCAATCAGAATGCTTGGTTTAACCTTCAGGCTGACTCTTGTAGGCCGGCTCCCCTCATCAGCGAGATTTAGTCCGAAGTTAATAAGTGCATCTCTTGAATCTTTTTCCAACAGTTCCAGCAGATCGGTATGAAGTCGTAATGGAATGGCAGTCACTCCTCCGTTTGCCGGGATTTCAATTCGCTCGTTCAATTGACCTGAAGCAACCTCAACCTCATCGATAAAGACAATATATTCAAGTTTATTCATGGCGGCTGTGACTGGATTCGGGTTTCTTGCTTCAATATTCAGGGTGAACTCAAGAGGCATTTTCCCTTTCATGACTGCAGTGGTTAAAATTGCCATTTCGGCAAAACCAATATCTCCAAAACCTTTAATGTGACTCACATCAATCCCGGCCAGCTTAGGATTTTCAAGAGTTGTGGTACGAAATTCACATTTGCTGAATGATGTCATTTCCTTCAGGAAACTGCAGGAGCTGAACATTAAAGGGATAAAAACAGAACAGAATAAAATAATTATTGGTTTGCGCATCATTTTTCGGCATTATTGATCGTTCATTAATTGCTAAATTTACACAACATTTAATAATAACGCCTTAAAGCGATATAATCAATTTAGGTCATGCCAGGATTCTGGAACCGGTTAGATGATAAAATGCAGGAGAATGCCGCTGGTATTCTTGGGACAATAGCATTTCACCTGGTCCTGATATCAATATTTCTCATGGCAAAAATATCAAATGAGAAAAAACTAATGAGGGATATAATCCTTATTGATTTTCAAGAAGAGGTAATCGAGGAACAAGTTGACCTGGAAGAGCCTGATCCTGAGTTTGAAGAGTTACTTGCCAACTATCTTGAAGAGAACCGGTCAAATGTTCCTGTAAACCTGGCAACTCAGGTAGACCAGGAGATCAGCACGGATAAATATGTTCAGGAGCTGGAAAATGACCTGGATGCCAATCGCCCGGATGAATGGAAAGAAACTGAGGAGAGATTAAGGGAGTTGGAAGAATTGGCCAATGAAGAAATAAGTATGGAAGCTGAAGAATCCGAACAGAGTCCTCCCGAGCCTTATGACGGGCCAAGCAATATTCACTACAAACTTGAATACCGGTATCATCTTAGATTACCAGTACCTGTGTATAAATGCCAGGGGTCGGGGGTAGTTGTTGTTAATATTGTTGTTGATCAGCAGGGAAGGGTAGTTCAGACAGAAACTGAAAAACCTGGCGAAACAGCCAATGAAATTTGCCTGGCAGATGCAGCCAAATCAGCAGCTATGAAAACACGTTTCAATTCAGATTTCGATGCCCCCGTCAGGCAGACCGGATCCATTACCTACAACTTCATCGCCCAATAACCCCATCTAAATTAATAATACGGATGGTAGTGCTAAACAAGCAGTCTCCCAAATTTTGAAAGGGGGTATTGGGACTCGATCAGTACAATTGGGAGGCAGTGCGGACGATGGCATCGTTATCGATGTCATTCATACAGCGGAAATGACCCTTTGGGCATTTTTCCTTGCCGATTTTGGTGCATGGGCGGCAATACAGTCCCTTGGTTTCAAAAATTCTGGAGGCAGGGTCAGGGTCATAAGGATACATTCCAAATTCAGGGATGGTATGTCCCCATATAGACAAGATTTTCTTTTTAAAGGCTGCGGCAATATGCATCAGACCGGTATCCGGGGTGATCACCAACCGGCTTTGCCTGATCAATGATGCAGATTGGTTAATATTGTATTTTCCAACCCCATTGAAAACATTGTCTCGGGTCTTTTCTTCAATTTTTCTTGCAATGCTTTGCTCGCGTTTTCCTCCCAGAAGAATAACCGGCTGCTCCAGTTTCAGACATATATCTATCATCTTTTCCAAAGGCATCTGTTTTGTGCCATGCATGGCACCTGTGACCAGGGCAAGGAATCCGTTTTGGAAATTATCCGGAAGATCATTTAATGAAACTTCGTCTTCTGGAGGGATATAATAATCCAGTCCCTTTCCATCATTGCTGACGTCAAAGAACCTGATTGTATCCAGGTACCTGTCCACGATATGTAAATCCGGGAGCTTGTTGATTTTGAACCGGATCATAAGAAACTTTGGGAAGTTGATTTTATTGACCGTGAAGGACATGATTTTCAACCCGGATTTGATCCGTTGACTTCTAAGGTTCCTTTGAAGGTCAATGATATGATCAAATTCTTCGATTTTAAGTTGCGATACGAGCCTGTCCATATTATTTTCAAGGACATGGATCTTATCAATATGAGGATTCCCACGGAGTACAGGCAGAAATGCTTTTTTGCATACAAAATGTACCTCGGCTTCTTCAACCTGTTCTTTAAGACAACGGATTACGGGAGTTGTAAGTACGATATCGCCGATCGAACTGAATCGTATGATGAGGAATTTTACCAGGAGCTTATTGGTTGAGGTTATTTATGAAAAGAAGCAATGCCAACCAGTATTCGTCCTTGGAAACATTATCTTCCCATAGCGCTCTGGCTCCATGGACACCTGGTTTCTCGGGTTTGAAAAGAGTATAATCCTCCTCAGGAATATTACTCATCATTTGTTTGACATAGGGTTCCTCCCTGTCGGTAACAGCAATAAACAGAGGTTTGTCCAGCGAATCAAGTGATTCCTCCATTCTCAGTTCATCACCGAAATATTCACCCGGACTGAATGCAATCATTGCACGGACATTTGGATTGTCTGCTCCCTCCAGCATTATCAGGGATGCGGAATATGAACTACCCAGTAAAATAAGCTTCTTTGGGTTTAGCTTCCAGGCAAAATCAATAGCAGCCCTGATATCCGGAAGGGCATCAAGGAAATTTATTGATGCATTCTGTTCTCTTGCGCTTTGAGCCGTTTCATTACGGACATATTTTGAATTATCTCCCGATCTGAGATCAACGGCCAGGCAATTATATCTTAGTTTCACAAACCTCTCAGCAATATCGTTAAACTCCCCACGGCTTGATCCTGCCTGGTGAAAAAGAAGTATGTAAGGATATTCCTCGTTGATAATGTATTTATCAGCAGTGATAAGAACTCCATCCCCAGAGGCAAAACTCACTTTTTCTTTATTTACCTGGGAGAAGGAAAGGGAAAAGCCAAGGAAAAGTAAAAGGAAGGTATATAGTATTTTCATCATCAGAGTATTTGTTTGATGTACAAGGTACAAAAAACAGGCCATTAAGCAGATTCGGCGAGGATTATGATATTGTTGTTTTTGACTTCAATCACTCCTCCCCCAATGGATAAGTGGGAAGTTTTTCCATTACTGTCAATGATCTTTACCTCGCCTGCATCCAGAGTGGATATTATCGGAGCGTGATTCACCAGAACCTGAAATGATCCTTTGCTTCCCGGGACCTGGACAAGGTTTACTTCCCCGGAAAATACCTCTTTATCAGGAGTTATAATCTGAAGTTTCATAGCTATTTAGATTCGGCTGCAGGTGCTTCCTTTTCAGCTTTTTTCTTCTTCGATGTATCGTCCTTACCTTCGGATTCTTCCAGCATCTTGTCACCTTTAGCAATGGCATCCTCTATGGTTCCTACAAGGTTGAATGCAGCTTCCGGATACTTGTCCACTTCACCGTCCATGATCATATTGAATCCTTTGATGGTATCCTCGATGGATACCATGCAACCAGGTATACTGGTGAATTGCTCTGCAACATGAAATGGTTGCGAGAGGAAGCGTTGTACCCTTCTGGCCCGGTGGACAACAAGTTTATCTTCATCAGAAAGTTCGTCCATCCCAAGTATGGCAATAATATCCTGCAATTCATTATATCTCTGCAGAAGTTGTTTGACTTTCTGCGCAGTATTGTAATGCTCTTCACCAACCACTTCAGGTGAAAGGATCCTTGAAGTTGAATCCAGGGGATCAACCGCCGGATAAATACCCAGCTCCGCGATTTTCCGACTCAGAACAGTAGTCGCATCCAGGTGGGCAAATGTAGTAGCAGGAGCCGGGTCTGTAAGGTCATCAGCAGGGACATAGATAGCCTGAACGGATGTAATTGATCCGTGCTTTGTCGATGTGATACGTTCTTGCATAACGCCCATTTCCGTTGCCAGTGTGGGCTGGTATCCTACTGCGGAAGGCATTCTGCCAAGCAATGCGGATACTTCGGATCCAGCCTGTGTAAATCGGAATATATTGTCAACGAAGAAAAGGATGTCTCTTCCCCCACTTTTTTCATCACCATCACGGAAAGATTCTGCTACTGTAAGACCAGAGAGGGCTACGGTTGCACGAGCTCCGGGAGGTTCGTTCATCTGTCCGAATACCAGGGTTGCCTGTGATTCTGACAAAGCTTTCTTGTCCACCAGGCTAAGATCCCAGCCTCCTTCATTCATGTTTTTTTCAAAAGCGTCTCCGTACTTAATAACACCTGATTCAATCATCTCCCTGAGCAGGTCATTTCCTTCACGTGTGCGTTCTCCAACACCGGCAAACACGGATAATCCTGAATATTGCTTTGCGATATTATTAATCAACTCCATGATGATTACTGTTTTGCCGACACCAGCTCCTCCAAATAACCCGATCTTTCCTCCCTTGGAATATGGCTCCAGCAGGTCGATTACCTTAATCCCTGTGAAAAAGACTTCTGACTCGGTAGAAAGATCTTCATATGCTGGAGGCTCATTATGGATTTCATATCCGCCTGTTTTATCCAATTGCTCCATTCCGTCAATTGCATCACCAATAACATTGAGAAGCCGGCCTTTGATCTGGTCTCCTGCAGGCATCTTAATGGCAGATCCGGTAGCAAGTACTTCCAATCCTCTTCTTAACCCGTCGGTTGAATCCATCGCAATGGCGCGAATAGTGTTCTCACCAACATGTTGTTGACATTCAACAACTAATGTTGATCCATCAGGGCGTTTTATTTCCAGTGCGTCATGAATGTTTGGCAGATCATCACCATATTTTTCAAAACTAACATCGATAACGGGACCAATGATCTGAATTATTTCTCCTTTAATCTGAGCCATTTAAGTAATTTTAGGGTAACGAAACAGCGAAGACAAAGTTAGCATTTTTCATGTAATTTAGCAGGAAAAATATGCTCCGGATAGCTATAAACTGATAGTCTTTTATATTTTTGGGATTGATTAATATAGAACATTATGACTATGAAGAAATTTTTTATTGTTGCAGGGATTGTTTTATTCTTTCCCCTGGCCGGTTTCAGCCAGTTCACCCACCTTGGAATTAAGGCTGCTTATTCCACTGAGGTAAAGGAACCTGGATTTGGTGTATATAGTATTTTCAGGGTTAATGATCAGATAAAACTAACACCCAATTTTCTGTATTACCTTCCACACAAAATCACAAGCGATGATGGCATACAGGAATTTCAATGGTATGCGATTAACCTTGACGGGAATTTTGTTATTGTCAATCAGGGAATTTTTGAAGGTTATGGGCTTATGGGACTCAATTTCTCAATTATTCAGGGAGAGCAGGATGAGATTATATTGGGACAAGCCTTTACTGACAAACGTACCATCCAAAAGGCAGGATTAAATATAGGGGCAGGCACCCGGTTTAATGTTTCTGATAAGGTTGTTCCCTTTGCGGAACTGAGATATACGCTGGGGGGTAAAGCTATTTTTTCATTTAATGAGGTCTCCACATCTCAACTTAGCATATTCGCAGGAGTTCTCATAAGGATTGGCGAGGATAAAGACAGATCAGTTTCAGAGGATTATTAAACCCCTACAACCCTTACTATCATGATAAGAAAAACTACGAAAATTGGCTTACTTTCCTTATTATTCCTGTTCACGATCTCATCAGCTTATAGTGTTGATCTTACAAGAGTGGGCGGGGGACTGTCATTCAGTTCCGGGATAGAAGATGCAAATCATAAAACTGGTAATCCGGCTTTGACTGCCAGGGGAGTCCTTGAACTGGGAGAGAAATTCTGGCTTGTTCCCGGACTTACGTTTTACCTGCCTGGTAAACGCCAGGGATCAACTACCATGTTCTCTACTTTTGATGCGGATGTTACTTATACACTGGCTACTGAAAAAACCATTTTATTTTATGCACTTGCCGGAGGCAACCTTTCCTATGTTAGCACAAAATATGATGTGAAGGAAAAGGAAAGCCAATTTTTTCCTGCCCTGAATATTGGGACCGGTATTGAAATGATTATTGAGAAGGACTGGACGGCTTATGCCCAGATTAAAGGTGTTATTGGCAGCTACAAATTCGTTGCAATTAATATCGGCGTGCACTATTACATATCTGGCAGACGTTATAAGACATGGTAAGGGCAAAGTCATATTCTATATTTTTTATATCTTTAACTACTTTGTAATAACTGCATTAAAAATCAATTGATATGGGTATACCAGCCACCGCAAAGATTGAATCGGAAGAAGCTGCTCTGATAAAGGACCACAAAGAATTCAATGCATATTCGAAATCCGAAGAGCTGGCCAGGTTTAAAGAACTTGAGAAGTCGGTTAATACCAGCGAGTTTGCCAGCAAGGCAAAGGCCATTAAATCTCAAAAGTTTAAGGATACTGAAGAGTATAAAAAGGAACGTGAGTATTTATCTCTGAAAAAGTCCAAGGACATTAAAACCTATTTTAAGGTCAAAGAATCCCGGGATCTGGAAGAATATAAGCTAACGGACAAGTCAGATGATCTCAAGAAATACCAGGATTTGTCAGAATATGTCAATTCAGTTGAGTTTTCCAGTACCAAACAATCGGCCGGGAAGGAGTATAAAGGATCTGATCCTCATCAGAAAGAGCTGGAATTTCTGCGACTGAAGAAATCATCATCGATCAAAAAGTATTTTAAGTTTAAAAAATCTTCCAAGCTTGTCACCTATGACCAGGTCAAAGGATCAGACCGTCTGAATCGCCTGAAAGAACTTGAAGAGATTATTAATTCTGAGGATTTCAAGAAAACCAAGGATTATATGGCCCTTAAACCACAGGCAAAATATGAGCAGTCCTCGGAGTATAAGCTTGAAAAAGAATACCTGGAACTTAAGAAATCCGAAAAAATAGTCTGGTACCAACAGTTATTAAAGAAAAATGAATTTGATAAACTAAAGGAATGGGAACTGACCTTTGAGGATGATTTTCTTGAGGAATCACTTGATAAGGGAAAGTGGATGACTAACTATTACTGGGGAGAAAAGTTACTGAAAGATACATACGCATTACCTGGAGATAAGCATATCTATACTAAAGGAAAGAACCTTGAGATTTCCGGATCAGTGCTTAAGATCATAACCAAAAAAGAATCAACCAGCGGCAAAGCCTGGGATCCGGTAATGGGATTTAAAAATGTTGATTTTGATTATACCAGTGGTCTGGTTTCAACCGGGAAAAGTTTCCGTCAACAGTATGGTAAAGTAAGAGCCAAGATTAGAATGAGCGGTGCACCGGTTAGGCAGGCTATGTGGATGGTTGCTGATAATATCCTACCGCATATTGATGTGGCCAAGATTGAGAATGGTAAAATATTCTATGGAAATTTCTGGGGAAACATTGCAGAGAAAGGTGGCGTCAAGAAAAAGATTGTAAAAAAGGGTGCAGGAAAATTCACTTCAGACTTTTTTATTTATTCCGTAGAATGGTCACCTGAAAAGATTACCTGGAAAATAAACGAAAAGGTTGTGCTGACGCAAACCCAGGGCATACCTCAGGATCCGATGTACCTTGTTCTAAGCGCTGGTGTAACCAATGGTGCTACGGAGCATCAGTTGCCTGCTGTGATGGAGGTGGACTGGGTTAAGGCTTATAAGAAGGCAGATTAAGCAGAAAATATTTTCATAAAAGAAACCGCCATTGGAAAACTTCCACGGCGGTTTTTTTTGGTCTCCATTTATTCGATTCTCAATGAATCTGCAGGATTTACATTGGCAGATCTAATGGTATGATATGCAACAGTTACCATTGTTATTATCATTGTCAAAAGGCCGGCAAATACAAAAGATTTCCAGTTGATTGGGGTGCGATAAACGAATCCCTCAAGCCAGTTGTGTGCAAAATACCAGGCTGCAATGGATGCCATAACAATTGATACAGCAATTAAGACCAGATAGCTTTTAAACATCAGTCCAACAATACCCACGTTACTGGCCCCATGTGCCTTTCGTATACCTACTTCTTTGGTACGCATTTCTGCTACAAAGGAAGATAGTCCGAATAGGCCCAGACAGGCTATCAAGACAGTCAGCAAAGAAAATATGGTGTAGACAACTCCGCGTTTCTCATCTGCCTCAAATTGTTCTGCAAAGTTTTCATCAAGAAAATTATATTCAAATGGGAATTCTGGAAACAATTCCTTCCATTGATCTTCAATGAACTCAATTGCATTTGCCATATTTTGACCGCTGACTTTAACGTAAACCACAAAAGCTCTGGGATAATACATAAATAACTGATCTTCCATAACACTGTATAATCCGAATTGGTGGAAATCAGCGATAAGTCCAACTACCGTTGCTGCTTTAGTCGAATCCTGAGGAAGAAGGATTTTTTTACCTAGAGGATTCTCCCAGTTCAGCCTGGCTGCCAGTGTCTGGTTAATGATAACACTATTTGCTGTATCACCTGGAAAGTCCATCGAAAAACCTCTTCCATCAATGATTCTAATTCCCACGGCATTAATAAAATCATGATCAACCCGGTAAAAATTTATTCCTCGCTCAACCATTCCCTCAGAGGATTCAACACCCATAATTGTCTTAGAGGTTCCG
>JAUUZM010000087.1 GCA_030589965.1 Bacteroides sp. | reverse complement strand
GGTATTATATGTGCCGTGAATTTTCACAATTACTACTTGTCCGGAATGTTAGTCATAGGCCGGGCAATATTTTCCGGAGCTTCTGGATCCTGGCCTACGGCCGGCGCCGCCTCTTTCTGTGTCATCACAACCAAAAAGTATGTTTACACCCAGCCTGATATTGACCGTTCGGGCGTTATAAGGCCAGAGCAGTCCGGAACCTGTTTCCCGGACCCATCTAACCGGGATATGGTCCGCGACAATGTAAAATTGGCCTCCTTTTCCTCCCATGGCCAGTCCGGCTCCAATATGATCAAACCGATTATTCATTATGGAATAGCTGAGGGTGCCGTGGAGGAAGGGCAGGGGACTATACATTCCTGACAGGGTAATGGAAAGATGAGGTCTACGGTCGAAGAAATCAGTACGTGTCAATGCAGAAACCTTTACATCAGTTAATAGTTGATAGGTGGCTCCAGCATATAATTTTGGCATCAATCCGGTATAATATGGATTCTCACTTGAAGAAAACTGAAGGACCTGTCGAATGGTATCGATAAGAATCTGCAGGAAATCAGTTGAACCGCCAGAGGAGATATCCCGAAGATCAAATCCCTCAAATTCCAGGGTTCCTTTTCCCTCAAATTGCTTCATATTGCTGCCCCAACGGATAAAGCCCAGGTCAAGAAGGCTGGCGGCAAGGGTAATCTTATCATCATATTCATAAATAACCCCCAGGTCTATTCCTGCTCCATGGTTCTTATTAAGAATATAGTCCCCCAAAGGATTTGAAAAAGCATTACCGATATTAATACTGTTCACAAATCCCTGATCATCATATGACACATCCATGGGAAAAGAGGCCTTGATACGGTAATCAGCCTGTGCAGTGACCCTGATGGGGTCGCTTTCCGTTTCCAGAACAAGATCAGCTTTTTGAGTCCTGATATTTGCAGCTCCTTTTAAATACTTTAGAGTGGCTCCGACATACAGTCCACTCATGATTTCTGTGGAGACCCCGGCAGCTATCTGTAAATAGCTTGTCCCATTAACCCCGAGACCACTGAGATTAATATCTCTTGGTACATTGTTTTGAACATCCCAGTTCCCGTCTTTCAGGGCAACCAGGTCACCCGGAAAGCCGTTCCAGTTCTCTGTAACTGTAGATATATTGAAATGGACATAATAATCTTCTTTAAAATTAAATCCTGCTCCCAGGATGTTAAACGAAACATCATTCCTTATATAATTTCGGTTTTTCAGTTTCTTTTCGAGATTATCCATGTCAATGAGAAGGGAATCGGCATTGGTTCCGCTTCCGTAATGGATGGCATCATGGTACCCGAATCCGGTATTTGCGTAAGAGAACCTTACGCTTGATACAATGGGTAATTCTATGTAGGTTTTGCAATTGTAAAACAGGGCAGGATTCAAATGGATTACCTGGGGAACCGAATTCATGAAATAGAGGGAATTATTCTGAGCCCTGACTGTTGACCCGGTTAATATTCCCAGAATAACCAGGATGATGAGATTGTATGGAATTCGGGGAACAACCATCAAAAATCATCTGAGTTCAATTTCAGTTCTGCAATTACAGCAATATCTGTATCGAAGAAATAAAAGTCATAAAATCGAACAGGGTCAATGCCATTCCCGCTGGTAATCACTTCACCAATAACCTTTATATAATGGCAATCGGCAATATTGTTTATCTGTTCTCGGGTCAGTTCGACCTCAATGGTCAGAGGCTCCGAAGGGATGGCTACACCATTCCCGTCAAGTTCCGCACCTGGGATGATCAGCTCCTCTCCCGGGACGAAGAGGTAGTCCAGCGGATCCGTATTTTCGTCAAGAAAAATGGCCTGGGTTTTTACATCAACAGGGAACTGGGTGACATAGGTAACACTGAAGATCAGGCGTTGAATTTCCTCAGGTGGATTATCAAAATATTCTCTGAACACAAAGTGTAAGGTATCTGCAATGGAAATAGTATCGGACATGCCTTCCAGGGGAAGGACCAGGTCCGTTGATACGGTCAGGATACTGTTGTCGAGTATGAAATTGTTTCCGGGAGGCCCGTTCGGGTTGGCCGTACCAATTGCGTGGAAGTTAAAGGTCGATAGTGGCTCACTCAAAACTTCTGCCAGGTTAGAATTATCTTTATTGATTACCAGGCTGTCCGCAACCAAAGATCCCTCCTCCCCAATCACAGGATATAGCAGGTCTTTTTGAAATGATCCCCCTCCGGTCGGAGTAATGAAATGTGGGTTGCCACCAATCTCTGTAGCATATAAATCTGCCAGATCCATATGAATGGGCAGACCAAAGGAATTTTGGAAATTTATAGTCAACCGGGGGTCTGCGAAGGTAAAGGATCCACCGGCCATATCATTAATAAAATCCAGGTCGAATGTCTCCGGACCAATATTTATGTCAAAACTCCCCAGGTAGCCGTAAATGGCAGAATAATCAAGATCCATCAGACTTATGTTAATGTCCAGGATGGGCCCAGGTTCTATTACGGCAAGGGTATCCCAAAGGGTGACAATAATGTTGAAACGAAGGGCATTTGAATTTGGGACTGTGTTATCCAAAGGGAGGGTAATCCCTTCGAGAGTATCCGTGACTGAATTATCAATATCGTCAAGGGTAGCCTGCCAGTCGGGGACCCCGTCAATTAGAATACGGGCACTCCATATCATTTCCGGGTAGTCCGGAGCTGAAACAGAAAGGGTCATCTCTCCATATCTCACTAGAATGCTATCAATCGCTGATTCTGTAGTCCCCTCAATAGGCAGATTTACAGAAACAATTGTGTCAAATGTATAGGCTTCGGGCAACAGGTCCAGGTCGGTAGTTACCCCGAATGGATTATCAATGCTTGGACCTGTAGGTTGGAGATTCTGTATGTCGATAATCTCGTCTGCACGGACGCTGAAGGGGTCCATTGAATAGATCAGGAACATAAATCCATTCTCATCAATATATAATTCATCCGGGTTGAGAGAGTCATAAAGAATCTCATCCATCTGGTACCTGGCCCAGCCTATAGGGGTGGCAATGCCGGGATTAATCTGCAGATTGGTACTTAATTGTTCAGCTTTGAATTCTTCCTTGATGCATGAGCTCAAACATAGCAGAATCGTCAGAAGTATGATGGGCCCTTTGAAAAGCCCTCTTAGTCTGAAATGACTTAACTCCCTGATATATAGTTCTTTACGGATATTCAAGACAATGTGGTTTGACTGTAATAAAATACAAAGAAACCTTCAGATAATAAAACGCCAGGAATAGGGAATTATTTTTCAGGGGGTATGACAATGAGTGATCGGCCTCAGATTCTAAAATGTCAAAGTAAAAACGGTTTCTTGTTCAGGTACTGAATTTGCAGTAATAGTTCCATTATGCAGCCTGAGGATCTGTCTTGAGAGACTGAGTCCGATTCCGGAACCGCTTTGCTTTGTTGTAAAGAAAGGGATAAAAATCTTATCGAGTACCTCAGGCAAAATACCTGTACCATTATCAGCCACCTGCATGGTTACCCTTCCTCGTTTATTTACATAAGCTTTTAACTCGATGACTGGCTTCTTATGGTTTTCCAGGGCATGGATGGAGTTCCTGATGAGATTAATGATCACCTGCTCAATTAGTTGCTCATCAGCAGAGACTTCAATGTTATCAGGTTCAATCTGAGTGTTAAATGTTATTTTATTACTTGTGATCTCCTCCTCCATAAGAAGGTAAATATTTCTGTACAGATCCTTGACGTGAAAGATCCTGAAGTTGGGTTTTGGTATCCGGGTAAGGTTCCGGTAGGTATTGACGAAGTGGAGCAGGCCTGTACTCCTTTTGTTTATCGTCTGGAGAGCCTGCAGGATTTCAAGCACCGTATCCAGGTCAAGATCCTCCGTTATATTGTCGCCATCCGTAATTCCCTTCAGCATGATTTCTAGGGTGGATGAGAGAGAAGCAATGGGTGTGATTGAGTTCATGATTTCATGGGTAAGCACACGAATAAGTTTCTGCCAGGCTTCGGTTTCCTGTTCTTCAAGAACATTCTGGATATTATTGATAGTGGCTAGAATAATCAGCTTGTCCTTGATCTTGAATTCGGTAGCATAAATGGCCAGTTGCAGGATATCGTCCTGGTCCTGCACTTTGACCAATGCGTTTTCGCCCGGACTGATATTCAGGAGTGTGTTAACAAGCTCCTGGCTTAACTTCTCAAGAAGATTTACATTTTTGAGACTATGGATCTGGAACAGCTGCTTAGCAGACTTGTTGATCATTTCCACCGTACCATCTTTACGGTAGGCGATGATACTCACATCGATGTTCTGAACAATACTCTGCAGGTAATGGAAATGTTCCTCCTTTTCGGAACGGACCTTTTGGAAATCACTGATTACATCATTAAATGCCTGGTTCAGTTCATCAAAAGATGAGCCCATTCCTTCAATTTGGAATGAGCGTGTAAATTCAGAAAACCGTATCGACTCCAGGAAACTGGTCAGGTCCCTGTTCGTCCGGTCGACATACCTGATCAGGGAATATATCTGGAAAAGTATGATTATTCCCACCAGTATAGGTGTCACACGTAAGTCAAATTCCAGGGAGCGAAAAAAGAGGAAAATGGATGCTGCCAAAAGCAGTATCCGTATGATCATATTTATCCTGAAGTTCTTAAAGTTCATATTTCTCCATTCTCCTGTACAGGGAAGTGCGGGTTAATCCCAGGTCTGATGCAGCTTGTGTTATGTTGCCCTGATGCTGTTTAAGAACTTTATTGATAATGGATTTTTCAACATCTTCGAGGTTATAGGTGTCCAGCTCAATCTCACCGACTTTCTTGCTGGAAGCCGAAAGTAAAAAATCATCTGCTTCCAGCAGGGTTCCGTCACTCATGATAATGCCCCTCTCAATAGCATGCTGAAGTTCTCTTACATTACCTGGCCATTGATACTGATTGAGTGTTTTTAGTGCTTCTGAAGTAATCCCTTTTATGTTTTTCTTATACTTTTTTGAATAAATTTTGAGAAAATGATCAACCAGAAGAGGAATATCACCTGTTCTTTCCCTCAGAGGGGGAAGATGAATTTCTACCGTATTGATCCTGTACAGGAGATCCTGCCTGAACTTATTATCATTTACCATATCGTGAATATCGATATTAGTGGCACATATCAGGCGGACTTCCACGGGAATTGGTCTATTGTTACCAACCCGGGTGACTTCCCTGCGTTCAATTACGGTCAGGAGTTTGGTCTGCATAGGAAGTGACAGGTTGCCTATTTCGTCAAGGAAAAGTGTACCCCCCTGGGCAATCTCAAATCGGCCTTGCTTCATTTTGCTGGCATCCGTAAACGCCCCTTTTTCATGACCGAATAGTTCAGATTCAAAAAGGGTTTCTGCGATGGAGCCAAGATCAACACTTATAAAAACCTCGTCCTGTCGGTTTGAGTTCCGGTGCAATGCCCTTGCCACCAATTCTTTGCCGGTGCCATTTTCTCCAAGGATCAGAATATTTGCATCGGTTGCAGCCACCTTTTTAATGGTATTAAAAACCTTTTGCATTTCCACAGAACTGCCTATGAATTCATGGAATGGCTGGTCATAGACAGCAGATATTTCCTGTTGTCTGGACTTCAAACCCTTTGCTTCCATGCGTGATCTTTTCAGTTTGATCGAAGAGGAAATGGTTGCAAGTAATTTTTCATTTTGCCAGGGTTTCAGAATGAAGTCCGTCGCACCTGCCTTGATTGCCTTGACTGCTTTTTCGGCATCACCATAAGCTGTAATAAAGCAGACTACAGCATCGGGATCCAACTCCATGATTTTTGCCAGCCAGTCAAATCCTTCCTGTCCACTGATAGCATCCTTGGTGAAATTCATATCAAGAAGGATAACATCAAAGTCCTCCTCAGAAAGAACCCTCGGGATCTGTTCGGGATCATTAACCGTAGTTATTAATTCTACGTGCTGTTTTAATAGTAGCTTCAGAGCAAATAAAATGTCTTCATTATCATCCACCGCCAGAATCTTCCCAACTTTTGTACTCATTTTTTACACAGGTTTTGATTCATACTTGGGACCAAAAGTGTCGCCTCGCCGGTAAATTTACACATATTTTTTTGATTGTCCGGATTCGTACTATAATTGTAGCATAACGGAACAATCATCCCTGTCTGAAAGACATGAGGCATGTTTTAAATATCAGTATATCAGGAGATAAAGATGTTTGGCACAATAAGTGGTAATTGGTGTTGAATACTCTTAAACCTCTGGCAATGGATGGCATGGATCGCAAATTGGAGAAGAAGAATAAGCTTTTCAGCAAAAGGAATATCTGGATTTTTTTTGGGAGCGTTATTGTTTTTCTTGTTTTTTATAACCTGGTATTTGGCGACAAAAGTTCGAAACTAAATGTGGAGACCGAAAAAATCTCCATAGCCGAAATCACAAAGAATGTTTTTCAGGATTACATTGCCGTAATTGGGACTGTAGAACCCATTCAAACCATTTATCTGGATGCCATTGAAGGTGGCCGGGTAGAGGAAATATTTCTTGAAGAGGGAAGCATGCTGACAAAAGGGGATGTAATTCTGAGGCTTAGCAATGTGAACCTGATCCTGGATATCTCCAATAATGAAGCCCAGGTAGCCAGAGCTATCAATGAACTCCGGACGGCTCGCTTGCTTATGGTTCAACAGCAGATGAACAGTGAGAGCCAGGTCATTGAAACGGAACGATTGCTTAAATTACAGGAAAGAGCTTATAATAATAATAAGGTCTTATTTAAGGAACAGCATATCTCCCAGGAAGAGTTTGATCAATCAAAGGAACAGTATGAGGCTACTTCAAGAAAACTGGCACTATTGCTCGAGATCCAGTACCAGGACTCCATCTTCAGATCTGTCCAGGTGGAATCCCTTGAGACAACAGCGAATAGCCTGACAAAAAATCTTGGTCTCATCAAACAGAGACTTGATAACCTGAACCTCAAAGCCCCGGTAAATGGGGAACTTGCATCACTTATCCCGGAAATTGGTCAGGTAGTTTCTTATGGTACAAGGATAGGTACAGTGAACATCCTTGATTCTTATAAACTCAGGGTTGAAATTGATGAACATTATATTGCCAGGGTGAACAGGGGACTTGTAGGAGATTGTGATTTTGCCGGATCTGCTTATCCTGGGAAGATTATGAAAATATATCCGGAGGTTCAGGGAGGCAGATTCTATGTAGACATGATATTTACCGCTAATATCCCCAATGCTATCCGGATTGGACAAACATCAAGAATTAAGCTTGAATTGGGTGAGTCAAAGCAAGCTGTATTGATACCCAGGGGAGGGTTTTACCAGAGTACTGGTGGCCAGTGGGTGTTTGTTATTGATGAGAGTGGGGAATTTGCCTACCAAAGAGATATTAGCATTGGAAGACAGAATCCTAGATACTATGAGGTTTTAACGGGACTGAAACCCGGAGAGAGGGTCATTATCTCTTCATATGATACTTTTGGTGATGTGGATAAGCTTATGCTGAAGAACTAACATATAAACAGATTTAATAATTATAAATTTTACCATTATGATCAAGACCGAAGAATTAACAAAAGTTTTCCGTACTGATGAGGTTGAGACAACAGCTCTGAACAAGGTTTCCATGGAGATCCAGGGAGGTGAGTTTGTTGCCATCATGGGTCCCTCTGGCTGTGGAAAATCAACCCTTCTGAATATTCTTGGATTATTGGACAATCCAAGTGATGGAAGCCTCCTTTTCAACGGTACCGAAGTATCAAAATTTAAGGAAAGGCACCGTACAAATATGAGAAAAGGAAATATTGGATTTGTTTTCCAGAGCTTTAACCTGATCGATGAGCTTACTGTTTATGAGAACGTGGAATTACCGCTGTTGTATATGAATGTATCATCAGCAGAAAGAAAGAATAAAGTAAACGCCGTGCTGGAAAGGATGAAAATTGCTCACAGGAAAAAACACTTCCCTCAGCAGTTATCAGGAGGACAGCAACAAAGAGTTGCCATTTCTCGTGCCGTGGTTACAAATCCAAAGCTGATACTGGCGGATGAGCCAACAGGTAATCTTGACTCTGCCAATGGTGAAGAGGTAATGGCCCTGTTAACCGAATTGAACAAAGATGGGACTACTATTATAATGGTGACGCACTCGCCAACTGACGCTGAAAAGGCTCACAGGATTGTACATTTATTCGACGGACATATTGTTACGGAGAATATAAAACATGTTTTATAAAATATTGTATTAGAGTAAGAGGGTCGCATAATTATTAACCCATAAAATTCGGAGTGATGAAGGATTTATGTGTACCAATTCCAGATTTCGGCGAAGATGAGATTGCGGACATTGAATTAAGAGTAGGTGATAAGAAAATATCTTACAGCTTCAGGGTGGAATCATTTCCATGGGAAGTTGAGGATGAACTTTCAGTTACTGATGATGATGTGTCTGCCTCTCTAGCCAGGATATACAGGTTGAAAAGGTCTATTGAAGGATATGATAAGAACTGGGAACTGATCCAGATCTTTACCCCCAATGACAGCGCCAGGCATATCCAGGTACTCTACCGGAGACGGAATGGATAAAATTAAATAGGGTTGAATTAATTGTATTAGGATGAAAAGTAACTGGGTATTAACGGGACTATTATGCTTATTTGTCAACTTTCCGGCAGTACAGAGCCAGAAAGTATGGACCCTGGAAGAATGTATTGAACACGCTCATGAGAACAATCTGCAGGTTAAGAGACATGCATTACAGGCAGAATCAGCAAAAAATAATTATTTATATGCCAGGGCCCAGGTATTGCCTAATGCCAACTTCGGAGCAAATTATACCTTTAACCAGGGTAGGGCATTGAATACGGACAATTATGAGTGGATTAACCAGTCCTTTTATGATGGATCCGTCGGATTTGACTCTCGAATGAACCTTTTCACAGGTCTTTCAACCTATAATAATATCCTGCAAAACAAGTACAGTCTGTTAGCCAGAGTAGAGGGTGTAAAAGAATTGAAAAATGATATTACCATAATGATCTCAGGGGCCTATCTGCAGATCATGTTTAATGAAGAATTACTCAAAATTGCTGAGGAACAAATTCTGGTTACCGAGCAGCAGGTTACTAAAAATGAACGGCAGGTTGAGGTTGGAAACCTTTCAAAGGGAGACTTGTACGAAATTCAGGCACAGCTGGCCAGGGAGAAATCTACTGCCACTGCAGCCCGGAATGATCTGGGTATTTCTTACCTGACCCTGGCACAGTATATGGATTTTGAAATCCACAGTCTGGACGAGTTTAAAGTCCTTATCCCTGAAATGGGCATTGAGGATGCGAATGTTCTTCGTTCTTTTGACAGTGTTTACCATGATGCCCTGGTGGTATTACCAAGGATCAAGGCTGCAGAGTACAATCTGATGAGCCTTGAGAAGGGCTTGAAATCAGAAATTGGTACTGCTTTTCCTTCGCTGGACCTGCGGTATGCTATAGGATCATTTTATAATGAACTTGCCCCAAGGCCAGGGACTAATGATTTTTATCCCTGGACGGATCAATTGAAAGACAAAAGGCGGCAGATTGTAACACTTGGCCTGAATGTCCCGATCTTCAATCGCCTGAATACCCAGAACAGGATAAGCAATGCAAAGATCGGAGTGATGGATGCACAGGTTGGACTTGACCAGACAAAACAGATCCTTTTCAAGACCATCCAGCAAGCATATGCTGATGCAATGGCTGCTCTCGACAATTACGATTCAAATCTCGAAACCGTGAAGTCAATGGAAGAAGCCTTTTACTATACTGAACAGAGGTTTAATGTAGGCATGGTTTCGTCGGTGGACTATAATATTGCAAAAAATAACCTCACAAGAGCCCAGTCTGACCTGCTACAGGCAAAATTCCTGTACATTTTTAACACCAAGATTCT
>JAUUZM010000204.1 GCA_030589965.1 Bacteroides sp. | reverse complement strand
CCCTTAAACCGGGGATGCTCATGGATGTATTCCACCATGGCCCAGGCAATGGAAATACCATCATAAGTTGCCGTTCCACGCCCAATCTCATCGAGAAGTATGAGGCTACGCTCCGAAAGGTTGTTAAGGATACTGGCAGCCTCGTTCATTTCTACCATGAAGGTAGATTCTCCAAGGGAGATATTATCTGAGGCACCCACCCTGGTAAAAATCTTATCAACCCATCCTATTTTAGCTGCATCAGCCGGCACATAACTTCCCATCTGGGCCATCAGGGTGATCAGGGCAGTTTGTCTGAGTAGGGCTGATTTTCCTGACATATTCGGACCCGTCAGAATAATTACCTGTTGCTCACGTGTATCCAGGAATACATCATTTGGTATATATTCCTCATCAAGGGGAAGCTCCTGCTCAATTACCGGGTGCCTTCCTTGTTTAATATCAATCTGATCCGAATGATCCACTTCCGGTCTGACATATTTGTTTTCCAATGCAACCTGGGCAAAGGATAACAGACAATCCAGTTTTGCTGTCAAAAATGCATTCCGCTGAATTATGGGAATAAAATCCATGACTGCAATGACAAGATCATGAAACAGGTTGGCTTCAAGACTTAAAATTTTCTCCTCAGCACCCAGGATCTTTTCTTCATATTGTTTCAGCTCCTCGGTAATATACCGCTCGGCACTTACAAGTGTTTGTTTTCGTACCCATTCCTCCGGTACCTTATCCTTATGAGTGTTCCGAACCTCAATATAATAGCCGAAAACATTATTAAATGCCACTTTAAGGGAGGGTATCCCGGTTCGTTCACTCTCCCTTTTCTGCATCTTTTGGAGGTAATCCTTGCCTGAATGAGCAATCTGCCTTAATTCATCCAGCTCGCTTGATACCCCCTCTGCGATCACATTGCCTTTGTTTACCAGGTTGGGAGGATCTTCCATAAGTTCCCTGACAATCTTCTCCCGTATTTCTTCACATGGATCAAGCTGTTCTCCCAATTTTTTCATGCCTTCCTCAGCGGTGGACTTGCAAATCTCCTTCACGGGAACAAGTGCTTCCAGTCCGATCCTCAACTGCTGCATCTCTCGTGGAGTTACTTTAACAGCCGATACCCTGGATAATATCCTTTCAACATCACCCATTTTCTTAATCTGGGAAATCAGGCTTTCTCTGGAATCCTCATCCCCAATGAGATATTCGACAATATTCAGTCGCTCATTTATGGGAACGATATCTTTCAGTGGAAGAGCCATCCATCGCTTAAGAAGCCTGGCACCCATGGGGGAATGGGTTTGGTCGATCACATCAATCAGGGTTCTCGCTCCCTCCTGCAGTGACTGGAACAATTCAAGGTTACGGATGGTGAACTTATCAAGCCATACATATTTATCTTCTTCAATCCTGCTCAATGATGTAATATGATCCGTCCGCTTGTTTTGTGTAATCTCAAGATACTGCAGAATGGTTCCTGCTGCAATGACTGCATAGGGCATATTCTGAACCCCAAAACCCTTGAGGGAGCTGGTCCGGAATTGTTTAAGCAGGCGGTCGGTAGCCGTTTCCTCTGTAAAGACCCAGTCATCCAATCCAAACGTGTAATACTTGTCACCGAAGGTTTCCAGGAATTCCTTCTTATGGGACTTTTCAATCAGTACTTCTTTGGGTTGAAAACTGCTGAGTAATTTATCTGCATATTCTGCATTCCCCTGGGCAGTCAGGAACTCACCGGTAGAGATATCAAGGAATGCAATACCGGTAAGATTTTGGTCAAAACAAATTCCCGCAAGGAAATTATTCTCCTTATGCTCCAGCACATTTTCATTGAAAGTTACCCCCGGGGTTACCATTTCCGTTATTCCCCGCTTAACAATCTTCTTAGTCAGTTTAGGATCTTCCAACTGCTCGCAAATTGCAACTCTCTGACCGGCCCTGACCAGCCTTGGCAGGTAAGTATCCAGTGCATGATGAGGGAAGCCTGCCAGTTCAACATAACTGGCGGCTCCGTTTGCTCTCCGGGTCAGGGTAATGCCAAGAATTTTTGAAGTCCTGATTGCATCATCTCCAAAGGTTTCATAGAAGTCCCCCACCCTGAACAACAGTATCGCATCAGGGTGCTGATTCTTGATGCTGTTGAACTGCTTCATCAGAGGAGTTTCCACATATTTTGAGGGAGAAGACATTTAAGCAGATATCGATTTGTTAAGCCTCGTAAAAATATACCAAAAAGGCAGCCTACAAAAGATTTTATGTAGTGTTGTTAATAAAAAAAATGTTCGCTATCGAACATAGCCTGTTCCATTGCGAACGATTTTCACTATCACGCAGACATGACATAAATCATATATTTAACAGGTTTACAGAGTATTGGACTTTTTGGCATAATTACTGTAAAGTAATCAACGGTTGTTCATAATAATTATTTATTATTCACTAATTGCCAGAAAAAAGAAATCCCCGGTTTCGGAGCAACCGGGGATTCAGATTCAACATCTTAAGAGTATTAGAGTAGAAAGATGAAGAATAATTGCGGTTTAAAGATAATCTTTTCCCGAGAAAAATTCAAGGTTTAAGGTTAATTTAAATTATTCATACTCAACCCCTGTTTTAGACCGCAGGAGCTACTTCTTTATACCTCAAATAAGATCAAGGTTGTTGAATTGCCCAGGTACCCGCTTCCTCTGGAAACGGGTACCTGTTTTTCACTCTGGCTTTAGGGTCAACCAGTAAGCTATTTATTAATATTTAACCCTAAACTCTAGCCAATGAAAAAGTATGCGTTTACTATGCTATGCTTATTCCTGGGGGTTGTTCACATCGCACATGGTCAAGATCGGCAAATTACCGGCCAGATTACTTCTGTTGTTGATGGATCTACTTATCCAGGAGTAACCGTAATGGTCCCAGGGACCACAATCGGTGCAATCTCTAATCTGGATGGAAATTACACAATTTCCGTTCCAGATAATGCCTCTGATCTCCAGTTTAATTATGTCGGAATGAAAACCATAATGGTTTCCGTCGAGGGCAGGTCTGTAATAGACGTCCAGATGGAAGAAGACATATTGGGACTGGAAGAAGTTGTTGTTGTCGGTTATGGCCGGCAGTTGAAAACAGACCTGACAGGGTCCATTTCAAAAATTTCAACGGACGATCTGAATGAAGTACCTACAGTAAGCTTTGAACATGCACTCCAGGGAGTCTCTTCCGGTGTACATATTGAGCAATCCTCCGGAAAGCTGGGGGAAGGCACCAAGGTAAGGATACGTGGATCCAGTTCAGTATCAGCCGACAACCAGCCCCTATACGTAGTTGACGGGATTCCCCTGTATACCGAGAATATGGGTATCCTGACAAACCATGCCACCAATCCGCTTGCCCAGATCAATATGGCTGATGTGGAGACTATACAGGTACTGAAAGATGCATCAGCATCAGCCATATACGGTTCCCGTGCGGCAAACGGTGTGATTATGATCACAACCAAACGTGGAAAGGCAGGTAAAACCAATATCGACGTGAATTTCTCACAGGGCGTCAGTACCCGGTCAAATGTCGTCGGATTTCTGAATGCTGCCGAATATCGCGAACTGTTGGATGAAGCAGGACAGAATGGGATTGACCAGGGGGATCCATGGGAGTTTGGAGACATCGATGGTTTCAGAACATGGATCAACGATGCCATCATCCCCGGATACCTTGAAGATCATTTTGAACAGTCCTATGATGAAAATTGGGAAGAAGCAGCATTTCGTCAGGGTTCAGTTACTAATTTCGATCTGTCTGCAAGTGGCGGAAATGAAAAAACCAACTTCTATACAGGTGTATCTTACCTGGACCAGGAGGGAATCCTGATAAATAACCGTTTTAAAAGGGCGAGTGGTAGGCTTAATCTTGAACATGCTGCCACGAACAAGATCAAAATCGGAATGAATACTATGTTCTCAAGGACTCAACTGGACAGGGTAGCAGGTGATAATGCCTTTGCCACTCCACTGCAAATGGTGGCCCAGGTTCCGGTTACTCCAATAACAGATCCTGAAACGGGTGAATTAAATATTAATACCCTTTATCCCAATGGACTGATAGATGCCCGCGATAACTGGTCAAAGAATGTGGCCTACAGGGCACTTGGGAATATTTTCTTTACCTGGGAATTTGTCAGGGGACTATCCTGGAGGACAGACCTTGGATATGACCTTACTACCCAGAAAGAGGACCAGTTCCAGGGTAGAAATACCAATGATGGTGCACCTGATGGTGGAGGAACTTCGAGAAATGTAAACGTACTTAAGTTCACTACCAACAACTATCTGAGCTTTAATAAGGAATTCGGAGGCATTCATAACATCGGTGTCGTAGCCGGGATGTCATTTGAGGACATCGACAGAAACCTTGTTTCAGTTCAGGCAAGCGGATTTCCAACCGATGCTTTCCAGACCATCGCCAGTGCTGCAAATAATACTTTTTACAGCAGTTCCGAAACGGCATTTTCGTATGTATCCTATTTTGCACGTGCCAACTACAAGTTGATGGACAAATATCTGTTAGGTGCAAGTGTCAGGCATGATGGCTCTTCCCGCTTCGGAAGTAATAACAGGTATGGAACATTTCCGGCATTCTCTGCCGGCTGGATAGCCTCAAGGGAAAGTTTCCTGCAAAATGTTAGCTGGTTAAGCTTTCTGAAGGTAAGGGCCAGTTACGGCCTTACAGGAAACTCGGGCATCGGAAACTTTCAGCACATGGGTACCTATACAGGTGCAAATTATGCAGGTATTTCAGGCATAAGACCATGGACCCTTGCGAGTCCGGATCTGAAGTGGGAAACCACCACCCAGACAGACTTTGGAATTGATTACGGTTTTTTCCGTAACAGGATCAATGGTGAAATTGATATTTACTTAAAAAAGACCGAAGATCTTCTTCTGGCCAGAACACTTCCTTCAACATCAGGATACACGGGAGTTACCCAAAACCTCGGATCTCTGGAAAACAAGGGATGGGAATTTGTGATCAACACCAATAACCTGGTGGGTGAATTCAAATGGAATACCAGTTTTAATATATCAGGAAACCAAAATAAGGTACTAGATGTTGCCGGTCCAGATATAATAGACGGAGAAAACCGGGTACGAGAAGGTGAGCCTATTGGTGTTTTTGTAACAAGAAGCTATGCCGGAGTAAACCCGGATAACGGACATGCCTGGTACTATTTGGAAGACGGTACTACAACTGAGGATTATAACCTGGCCCCTAACCTGGTGGTTGGAAGTCCAAACCCTGATTTTGTGGGCGGAATGACCAACAGCTTTATTTACAAGGGCTTTGATTTGAATATTCTGCTGTCTTTTGTGTCTGGAAACAGTGTATACAATGGAGGTGGACAATACCAGGCCATGCAGTTCTCCAACTGGCTTGACAACCAGACAAAGGACCAGATGTACAGATGGCAGAAACCTGGTGATATTACTATGGTACCCCAGGCGGTTTTTCCAGGCTCTGATTTTGCTGCCACCAATCCATCTTCACGCTACCTGAGCGATGCATCCTATTTACGTCTGAAAAGCATTAGTTTCGGATACAGCCTTCCTGTCACTGTGGTTCAGAGGTTCAAACTACGTTCTCTCAGGATCTACGCAACTGGTACAAACCTGTTTACATGGACTAATTACACAGGTTGGGATCCTGAGGTTAACTATATTGATGGTGTGGCGGACAGCCAGACTTCTACCAACATTCGCCAGGGCCAGGACTTCTATACAGCTCCACAAGCCCGAACGATTACGGTAGGCATCAAAGTAGGTATTTAATGAATTCATACAGTAACACTCAAAATCAAAAAAGATGAAAAGAGCATATAACATATCTATGATTGCGGTACTGCTGACAGGATTCATAATGACATCCTGTGATAAGTACCTTGATATTGAACCCAAGCAACAGGTCAATGCAGAAACGGCCATTAATAATGCCGATGATGTTCAGTTGTTGCTGATCAGCGCCTATGAAGGGATCAAAGGAACCCGTGGAACCAATGAGGGAGGAGAACTCCTTGGGGGCTCCTTTAACTTTGCTTCCGAGTTGATTGCCGGAACAAATCATGTGATCTGGGCCGGAACCTATGAACAACAGAGGGAATTCTACGCAAAGTCTATTACTACCAGTAACCTGATGGTCCGTGATACCTGGATCCGTGGT
>JAUUZM010000290.1 GCA_030589965.1 Bacteroides sp. | reverse complement strand
GGAGGATACATCCTCTGATTATTTCCTGGCTGGCAGGGATGTCGGCTGGATTGCCATCGGGGCATCCATTTTTGCATCTAATATCGGGTCGGAACATTTAGTTGGACTGGCAGGTGCCGGTGCTTCAAGCGGTATGGCCATGGCCCACTGGGAAATGCATGGCTGGCTAATCCTCGTGCTGGGCTGGTTGTTTGTTCCATTTTACGCAAGAAGCGGAGTATTCACCATGCCCGAATTCCTTGAAAAACGATATAATTCTGCATCCAGATCCTTGTTATCGATCATTTCACTGGTTTCTTATGTTCTTACCAAAGTTGCCGTTACAGTATATGCCGGCGGTATTGTCTTTAAGGAGGTGTTTGGGATTGATAGCCTCTGGGGTATTGATTTCTTCTGGATAGGAGCCATAGGATTGGTTGTGATTACCGGGATCTATACAACCATAGGTGGAATGAAAGCAGTACTGTATACCTCTGTTCTCCAAACGCCCGTACTCTTAATCGGTTCAATAACCATCGTTATAGTTGGACTTGTAAAAGTCGGAGGCTGGGGAGAAATGCAGGATATTTTTGAAGCAAGTAAAAACCTTACCGAACATGGTGATTCAATGCTTGGACTAATGCGTTCATCAAAAGACGCTGAATTTCCATGGACCGGGGTGATCCTCGGTTCTGCCATCATAGGTTTCTGGTACTGGAATACGGATCAGTTTATTGTTCAGCGTGTACTGTCCGGGCGTAACCAGACCCAATCAAGGAGAGGGGCTATTTTTGGAGCTTACCTGAAACTCCTTCCTGTTTTTATTTTCCTGGTACCCGGATTGATTGCTTTTGCCCTGAACGAAAAAGGATTGATAGAACTAACTGATTCGGATGCAGCCTTTCCCACTCTTGTAAATCAACTTCTTCCGATTGGACTGAAAGGTATTGTGGTCGGTGGAATCCTGGCGGCACTGATGAGTTCTCTGGCAGCCCTGTTTAATTCATCCGCAGCCCTGTTTACAGTCGATTTCTATAAAAAATATAAACCCCAGGCTTCAGAAAAGAACCTTGTTTTTGTTGGAAGGATGGCTACCATTGTCATCGTGGCCCTTGGGATTGCATGGATACCCGTCATGAAAGGTATCGGTAAAGTACTATATGAGTACCTCCAGGATGTTCAGTCCCTTTTGGCTCCTGGAATTGCATCTGTATTCCTGCTTGGGGTATTCTGGAAGAAGGCTACGCCGAATGCCGGACTCGCCGGACTTGCGACAGGATTTGTACTGGGTATGATCAGGCTGGTCTTTAATATTTTTGCGGATGGCGTTCCTGAAGATACCTGGTATCACGCCATCTGGGTAGCTCCCAACTGGCTGCATTACGAGATCTACCTGTTCGGTATCTGCCTGCTCGTGATCTTCGTGGTGAGTTACTTTACTAAACCGGCGAGCGAGGAACAATTGGTTGGTGTGACCTTTTTCTCATCTACCCCTGAGCAGCGAGCTGCAACCCGGGCAAGCTATTCGAATTGGGACGTAATAAACTCAATTATTATCATCGGGATAATTGTCGCCTTCTATATTGTTTTCTGGAACTAGTTGTTAAAGAATTATTTCTAATCCTATTTCTTTTTTCCCTTACCTCCGGATTTCTTTTTGAATTTCTGGTTTTTGGGGCGGGAGAATGGACGGGCATTTGGATTCCATACCGGACTTTTACCAAATTCCTCCGGTACAGGAAGTTTGTGGATTTCGCTGTCTATCAGCTCTTCGATCCGCTTCAGCCGGAACATGTCCTCCGTGTTAACCAGGGTAAGTGCAACTCCTGTAGATGATGCACGGGCGGTACGACCAACCCTGTGCACGTAATCTTCGGCATCTGCCGGTACGTTATAGTTTATAATCAGGCTGATGTCCTTGATATCTATTCCCCTGCTGAGTACGTCTGTAGCTACCAGTACCCGTACCTGTTTGGCTTTGAACCTGCCGAGTACATCCTCCCTGTCCCTCTGCTCGAGGTCAGATGAGATGCGTTCCACAGTGAACTTTTTCCCCTTGAGGGATTTGGCTATTTCAGCCACTGATTTCTTGGTAGCAGAAAATATAAGTATGCTCTGGTAATCTTCCTTACCTGCGATAAGTGAGTTGATCAATGGGATTTTTTGATCATCATGCGTGAGGTAGACAGCCTGGAGGACACCTTCTGCTGGCTTGGACATGGCAATATTGATCTCGTGGGGATTGCTCAGGACCTGTTTGGCCAATTCCCTGATTTTTGGAGGCATGGTAGCACTGAACATCAGATTCTGGCGCTTTGCCGGAAGAAAAGAAATGATTCGCTGGATATCCTCGTAAAAGCCCATATCCAGCATCCTGTCCGCCTCATCCAGGATCAAATGCCTGATGGTATCAAATTTCACATATCCCATGCGAAGGTGGGCTATGAGTTTTCCTGGGGTGGCCACTATAATGCTGTTACCCTTTGTAAGGGCTATTTTCTCCTGTTCCCATTCACTTCCGTCACCCCCGCCATATATGGCAAGTGAACCAACACCTGTGAAATATGAAAATCCCTGTACCTGTTGGTGTATCTGCACTGCCAGTTCCCGGGTAGGAACGATGATAAGGGTATCGCTGCCATGGTATTCTTCGCTGGCCAGCTTATTTAATATGGGTAGTATAAACGCTGCGGTCTTTCCGGTTCCTGTTTGTGCACAGCAGATCAGATCCTTTCCATCTAATATTTCAGGGATGGCCTGTTCCTGGACTGGCGTAGTCTTTTCGAAACCCATGTATTCAATGGCTTCCGTTAGCTTATCATTAAGGTTTAAATCTTTAAAATTCATTCTTCTTAAACAAAAAACAACCATCCGGTTATGACCGCATGGTGTATATATGGCGCAAAGATAGTTTTAATCTTCGATTCCCAAAGAGCAGAACTTTCTTTTAACCTGATAGTAAAGTTCTCCGAAAACGGCTACTATTCTTATACTAACCGTTACCTACAATAGCCCTATTATTCGGAACAAAAAATAAAATCAATTCGTTTCCGTTTTCCGGAAACTATCATTATTTAATTTCCGTTTTATGGATACTTTTCCTTATATTTGTATAATGATAGTAATAGACACAATAACAGGGAAGAGCCATCAAGTGAAGATTGAACCTGTTGAAAGTGGAGATTATAAAAACATAACAAAAGGAAAATACTTCTTTGATTGGACTGAAGAAAAAGACAGGGAAGTGTACAAGTTAAGCATAATTGATTCAAGCGATATCCTTGGACTTGTATCTCTCGAGCGAATTCCTTCAGAGTGGAGAATTCATATTAGACTCCTGACTGTTTCAAAAGAAAACAAGGGTGGCGATAAGAAGTATAAACACATTGCAGGAAATTTGATCACTTATGTCTCCAAAATTGCTGTTAGGGAATATGCTGAGCTTGCATGCGTATCGTTAAAACCTAAAGGAATAATTGCCCAACATTATAAAGATCAATATGGGATGAACGAAACAGGTATGACTTTGAGCGTTGAGATCACAGAAATAATGAACTTAATTAACAAATATGATCATGACTAAGAAGAAGAAGAAAGAGATAGAAGGTGCTGAGTATGGTGTAGATTCAAGATACCCTTCAACAAAAGAGAGAGAAGCTGACGGTAAAGCACTGATGGAAGAAAGATTAAAAAGAATGAAAAATCTATCTGAAGATCAAATTGCTCGTGCTAAATTATTGCAATTAAAGCTTAAAATGGAGGAATACATTAATAAACCTGTTTATCAGGATTATAATTTTTTTACCGAATTCTTGACAACATATATCGATACAATCTATAGTAAAAGAAGCAATTTTGCCAAAGACATCGATATTACCCCTATACTGTTGAGTAAAATTCTTAATAACCATAGAGAACCTAGAGATGAATTCATGATGAGATTAATGATACATTCTGAAAAAACATACAAGAATGTTTGTGAATTTCATAAGAGGACCTGGTATCAGGTTTATTTTCACGAAAAGATTTGTGATACTATGTCAAGTCAGGATAAATGGAGACCTGAAGTAGAGAAGCATGTTAGCATTAGTAAATTAATCAAGGCAGAATAATAATGCTAAATCACATTTTACACAAGAAGAAGATAGCACTCATGGTGCCAGGCGGAAAAAGGCACCAACATCTTATATCAATGTAAATGCCTGATTATTATGTGAACCCGGAGGAACTCGAATCCCCAACCTCCTGATCCGTAGTCAGGTGCACTATCCAATTATGCTACGGGTCCATAATTTGATGCAAATATATTCAAACTATGGTGATCTGCAAAGCTTTCCCT
>JAUUZM010000068.1 GCA_030589965.1 Bacteroides sp. | reverse complement strand
GTTGAAACAGAAAAAAAATTGCTGCTTGAAGATTGGATGATAAGCAATTTCAGGATAGGAGACCCCTGGTTAAGCAAGCTGGTGAAGGAACAAAATGAACCCCCTCTGAAACTGCAGGACTGGATGCTTTGCTGTCAGGAATGGCAAGCTGTACGCTTGTAATCAAAATGGCTATCTTTGATGGTTCTATTCCGAACCATCTTGCAGAAAAAATACTCGCACATATTCTTTGACCTGGACAGGACTCTATGGGACTTTGACAGGAACTCAAAAGAAACTCTTACAGAACTATTTTACCGGCATAATCTCAATAAATATATTGAGAGTCCGGATGTATTTGTGGACATCTATCATGATGTTAACCTTGTACTCTGGGATCTCTACAGGAAAGGGGAGATGACAAAGGAGATTTTACGGTACAGGCGTTTCAAATTAAGTTTTGATCATTTTGACATCCAGGATGATCAGCTAGCTTCAAATTTTGGAGACGAATACCTGGCCATCAGTCCAACTAAAACCATCCTGGTCCCACATACCATCGAAACCCTGGACTACCTGTTCCCAAACTATAAACTCCACATTATTACCAACGGATTTTTGAAAACCCAGGAGATTAAAATGGAAAACTGCGGACTGAATAAATATTTCCAGAGTCTTACGACGTCTGAAACGATTGGCCATAATAAACCCCGTCCAGAAATATTTCACCATGCACTTAGTTCAGTACATGCACGTAAGGGAGAAAGTATCATGATTGGAGATGATCTTGGAGTAGATATCCTGGGAGCCAGAAAATTCGGCATTGACCAGGTATTTCTAAACCGGGACGAGATCATTCACAAGGATAACATTACCCATGAGATTAAAGACCTGAATGAACTTTTAGAATTCCTGTAAACAGTATTTAATAGGGGACTTCATCATTCCCACCTTCCTGGTTCATCTTGGAACCAATCGTAAAGCCTCCTCCATCCTTATCATCATCGCCCAGCGGAAGAATGGTATCCAGTTCCATGAATTTAGCTGATTCGTCCTTGAACTTAAGCTGCACATCCCCGATGGGACCATTTCTGTGCTTGGAAACAATAATCTCCGCAATTCCCAGCAGTGAATTCCCCTGCTCATCCTCGTAGATATCATATTTTTCGGGACGGTGGATAAAGATGACCAGGTCTGCATCCTGTTCAATTGCCCCAGACTCCCGAAGGTCAGATAATTGCGGGCGCTTGTTCCCGGACCTTAGTTCTACGGAGCGATTCAGCTGTGAAAGAGCTACTACAGGTATATCCAATTCCTTGGCAATGGACTTTAAAGAACGGGAAATGCTACTGACTTCCTGCTCCCGGCTTCCACGGTTGTCACTCGGACCGGACATTAATTGAAGGTAATCCACAAATACTGCCTCTATATTGTGTTGAACTTTAAGCCGACGGCACTTGGCCCTGAGTTCGAAAATTGAGATGGCCGGTGTATCATCAATAAAAATGGGCGCCTCAACAAGGCCCTTGATCTTGAAATCCAGCTGTTTCCACTCGTATTCCTCCAATCTTCCATTCCGGATACGATCAGATGGAAGTTCTGTTTCCGATACAATCAAACGATTAACCAATTGTATACTCGACATCTCAAGTGAGAAAAAGGCAATGGGGCGCTTATGCTCAACTGCTATATTTCTGGCCATTGAGAGAGCAAATGCTGTCTTACCCATAGAAGGTCTTGCAGCAATAATAATCAGATCCGATCTCTGCCAGCCTGAGGTCAGACGATCAAGTTTTGTGAATCCTGATGGAACACCACTCAGGTGATCCTCCCTTTTTGAGGCCTCCTCAATCTGGTGAATGGCCTCCTTTACAAGGACATTGATTTTGGCAGTTTCCTTCTTAATGTTTCCTTCGGCAATTTCAAAAAGGTCGGCTTCAGCCTGATCGAGCAGGTCATCAACATCCATGGTTTCATCGAATGCTTTCCGCTGGATATCTGAAGAAACTCTGATGAGCTCCCGCTGAATGAATTTTTGCTGAATTATACGGGCATGAAATTCAAGGTGGGCAGCCGAGGCAACCTTGCTTGTCAATTGTGTGATATACAAGGGGCCCCCAACGTTCTCAAGTGAATTTTGTCTTTTCAGCTCCTCAGTAACGGTAAGAATATCAATGGCCCTTTCACTCATGGAAAGATCAAGTATGGCCTTGTAGATGTTCTGGTGGGCATCCTTATAAAAACTCTCAGGCTTAAGAATATCAAGCACAGCCAACACCGCATCCTTTTCGAGCATTATAGCACCAAGCACAGCTTCCTCCAGATCGACTGCCTGGGGAGGTAGTTTCCCATATTCAACGTTTAAATTGCCAAGTTTGGGAGTGTTAAGATTATTGGTCTTCAGGGCCATATTTCTATCAAATTAAGGAAATCAAAGGTAGGAAATGCGGGTGCTTTCTATTCCTGATTCTGTTATATATTTTTAACAAGCAATTCTCTTATTTTATTAACTATCGTGTTAACAATTATTGACTACCTTTAACGCACAGATTCACAGCCTTCAACGAGTGTCTGAAGGCGAAATTAATGTTAATAACCCTGTGTAATGATCGTCTTTCCAAATGCAAAGATCAATATAGGTTTAAGGGTCCTCCGCAAACGTAGAGATGGTTACCATGATATCGAGTCCGTCTTCTATCCTGTTAGCCTCAGCGATGTTCTCGAAGTTCTTCCTTCCGTTCAGGAACTTAATGCGAAAAAAGATGAAATATATGTAAGCGGACTGGAAGCCCCGGCCTCTGGAGATAATCTGTGCATTAAAGCAGCTAAACTGTTTCAGAATCGTCATGGAATACCGGATGTCAGGATCCATTTGCATAAAAATATACCTCCCGGATCCGGACTGGGAGGAGGTTCATCAGATGCCGCCTATACCCTGATGGCCCTGAATGAAATATATGGAATCGGATTAAGGGATGAGACCTTGAAACAATATGCTTCCGAACTGGGGGCAGATTGTACATTTTTTATCGATAACAGGCCAAGTATTATCAATGGGAAGGGCAATGTTCCTGAACCTGTTCCTGTGAGCCTAACCGGGTATTACATGATCCTGGTATTTCCGGGTATTGAAGTATCCACGGCAGCTGCATACCAGATGATAAAGCCATCTGAAGAGGGATATACGGTCAGGGAAATGATAAAGCTCGATCCCCAAGAATGGAAAAATAAGATCAGCAATTCTTTTGAGGAAGTAGTTTTCCGAAATCATCCTGAGCTTGGGGATATCAAAGAAGCACTGTATCGTTCAGGGGCTGTCTATGCTTCCATGTCCGGCAGCGGATCTGCCATTTTTGGAATATTTCCTTCCTCCCCTGCATTAGTCCCTGAACTCGGGACCTATCACACTCATGTTGAAGAAATGACCTTGTAACAGGTCTATTTCATTTCAAGCATTAGAAAGTCCTTGGGTATTTTTTCTCCTTCCTTAACGTGAATGCTTTTAACAGTACCATCCATCCCAAAAAGAATCTTATTCTTCATTTTCATAGCTTCCAGAATAAGTATCTGTTCTCCCTCGCTCACTGTTTGTCCCACTTTCACATCAATCTTAATTATGGTTCCGGGTATAAGAGAAGTGATTTTTTTCGGATTGTGAGGTTCCCAAAGCTTACGATTCTCAAATTTTTTGTTCAGCTGGGTTCGGTATTTTGTACCGTCAACTATCAATGATTTACATCTTAGCTTCCCATTTCCACAATCTCCGTTCCCATTGCCATTGCCTTTTCCATTAGAAGATTTCACAGCAGCTGAGCTTTTACCTTCCTTTATTGATCCGGAGGTTTTGCTGGTTTTGCCGCCGGAGGTTTTCGCCCCGGTTGCGGATGATGCGTCCGAATCAGATGTTTTACTTGTTTTTTCCATTGTTTTCTGGTTTAGAAGGGTGGAATACCATGTTTCTTCTTCGGCAGATAAACTGCCTTGTTTTCAGAGACTTCGATAGCATGCAGGAGAATTTTCCTGGTTTCCTTCGGTTCAATCACTGAATCAATATAGCCCTTAGCAGCGGCAACATACGGATTGGCAAACTTGTCCTTGTATTCTTTTACTTTTTGTTTCCGAACTTTTTCAGGATCTTCAGCGGATGCAATCTCTTTACGGAAGATGATATTTGCTGCTCCTTCCGGACCCATAACCGCAATTTCTGCCCCCGGCAAAGCAAATACAAAGTCTGCTCTCAAATGTCTTGAACCCATAGCAATATATCCACCTCCATAGGCTTTTCGCAGAATGACTGTCATTTTTGGAACAGTAGCTTCCGAATAAGCATACAAGACCTTGGCACCATGACGGATAACACCGGCATGCTCCTGGTCAACACCCGGCAGATAACCCGGAAGGTCGACAAGAGTAACAATGGGGATATTAAAGGCATCACAGAAACGGATGAACCTTGCAGCCTTGTCTGATGAGTCAACATCCAGAACACCGGCAAGAACCAGAGGCTGGTTGCAAACAAAACCTATAGTCTCGCCTCCCATACGGCCAAATCCAATAACCATATTAGCAGCCCATAATTCATGGACTTCAAAAAAGTCTGAATCATCAACAATGGCCTTGATAACATCTCTTACATCATAGGGTTGTTTGGGATCTCCGGGAACTATATCTTCGATCTGGTATTTTGAGATTGGATCCTTTGGAGGAAACTTCTTGGCTTTCTTCAGATTGCTCAAGGGAATAAAGGATACCAGCTTCTTGATCTGTTCAAAACATTCCGCTTCGCTCTGGGCATAGAAATGCGCATTACCAGTTATTTCACTATGAACCCTGGCTCCTCCAAGGTCCTCCATGGAAATTTCTTCTCCAAGAACGGTTTTGATAACCTCCGGACCTGTAATGAACATTTTTGAAATCTTTTCGACAACAAAAACAAAATCAGTAAGTGCGGGAGAATAAACGGCTCCACCGGCACAAGGTCCGAGGATCACAGAAATTTGAGGTATAACACCTGAAGAAAGTGTGTTCCTGAAAAAGATTTCTCCATACCCGGCAAGGGAACTTACACCTTCCTGAATCCTGGCTCCACCCGAGTCATTGATCCCGATAAGGGGTATTTTCATTTTCAATGCATGGTCCATGATCTTGGTGATCTTCCTGGCATGCATATTACCAAGTGATCCACCGGCTACTGTAAAGTCCTGTGCAAAAATACACATGGAAGCTCCATAAATAGTGCCGGTACCGATAACGACACCATCTCCGGCCAGGGTTTTCTTATCCATGTCGAAATCCACCGCCTCATGCTCGGCGAACAGGTCATATTCGGTAAATGTTTCTTTATCAAGCAGACTGATGATCCTGTCACGGGCTGTCATCTTACCCATGGCCACCTGCTTCTCAATGGCAGCATCACCGCCGCCTTTCAGGACTACTTCACGTTTCTTTTGAAGTTCCTGGATCTTTCTTTTTAATGGCATATTTGTAGAATGTGTTTTTGTTTAGTCGGGGCTACAACATTACAAAATCCCTCAATATTAAAAAAATTTTTCGGGCATATAATGGATGTGCCGGAAGCTATGGCATTTATTACCAAATAATTAAAAAAAATGTCCTCTGTAGAATTATTTAGGGGCCAGGCGGTAAAGAAAAATAGCAATAAAAGAGAATACCAAATTTGGCATCCATACAGCTACAACCGGATGCAGGCTTCCATTGATAGCGAACTGGGAGGAGAACTGCATAAAGAGCAGGTATGAAAAGGCAACCATCAGTCCAATACCAAGTTGCATGCCAATCCCCCCCTTGACTTTACGGGATGAAACAGACACCCCTATAAGGGTCAGGATAAATGAAGAAAAAGGAAATGCAAACCTTTTGTTCTTTTCGATCTGGTAGGCTTTCACATTTGATTCCCCCAACATTTTCAATTGTACAATATACTCGGACAGTTCACGAATACTCATGGTTTCCATGAAATTCATCCTACGTTTGAAATCGCTGGGATGAAATGCAAGGCTTGTATCGATCCGGGCACCGGAAGTAACTTTTTCCGTGTACTCTCCGATTTCCCTTATATAATAATTCCGGATCATCCACTTGTCTGTTGCTGTGTCCCACTTCACATAATCTGACATTAACTTTGAAATCAGTATTCCGTCTTCATACTTTTCCATGGAGAAGCGGTGACCCAGGTCTGATGTTGTACTGTAACTTTCCATATAAATATAAACACCCGGTTGGATCTGCCTGTGGATATTTCGTTCAGTTACACGCTGGGGGGAAGAGTGATAGTAAGTTTCCTCGAATTCAAGCCGGATCCTGTTGGAATCAGGTATTACATAATCGCTGAGAATAAAAGAAAAGATGGCTATTACCATGGCTGAAAAAAGATAGGGAACCAATATCCGGTTAAAGCTCATCCCATTGCTAATGATGGCAATAAACTCGGTCCTGTAAGCCATCCGGGAGGTAAAATATATGACCGATACAAATGTAAAAAGTGAGCTGAAAAGCACGGCAAAGTAAGGAACAAAGTTGAGATAATACTTTGTGAGTATATCAATCAGTCTCGCATCATGTGCAAGAAAATTATCAATCTTTTCGGAGAAATCGAAGATAACAGCGATGGTGAGGATAAGAGCAATTGAAAAGAAAAAGGTGCCCAGAAATTTCCTGGTAATATAAATATCAATGATGGTAATGCCCAGTTTTCTTCTCATAAACGGATGGAAAGTTTGGAAACCATTTCATTCTTCCAGGAAGCAAATGTCCCTTCCATAATCTTGCTCCTGGCTTCCTCGATCAGCCAAAGATAAAACCTCAGGTTATGCAGACTGGCTATTTGTGCTCCAAGAAGCTCACCTGAGTTGATAAGATGACGTAAATAGGCCCTCGAATATTGTTGATCAACATAAGAATCACCATCCGGATCTATGGGAGAAAAGTCATTTTTCCACTTTTCATTTTTAATATTAATGATCCCCTCCCCTGTAAATAATTGACCGTTCCTTCCATTCCTTGTAGGCATTACACAATCAAACATATCTATTCCCCTGGAAACAGCCTCCAGAATATTTACCGGTGTACCCACACCCATCAGATACCTGGGCTTTTCCACCGGAAGGATTTCATTTACCACCTCAATCATCTCATACATCAGATCTACGGGTTCCCCCACGGATAATCCACCTATGGCATTCCCTTCCATTCCAGCTGCAGCGATATGCTCGGCGGACTGCCGGCGGAGATCTGCAAATGTACCTCCCTGAACGATGGGGAACCAGGTCTGAGAATACCCGTATAGTGGATCCGTTTCAAGGAAGCGCTTTTTGCCCCTCTCCAGCCAGGCATGGGTAAGTTTCAGGGAATCCCTCACATAATCGTATTCACATGGCCAGGGTGTGCATTCATCAAAGGCCATTATAATATCTGCCCCAATAGTTCGCTGAATATCAACCACATTCTCAGGTGTGAAACTATGTTTGCACCCATCAATATGAGAACGGAATATGGCTCCGTCGGGAGTAAGTTTTCGTTGGTCGGAGAGAGAAAAAACCTGGTAACCTCCACTATCTGTAAGCATTGCCCCGTCCCAGCTAATGAATTTATGAAGTCCACCGGCCTTACCGATCACATCAATACCGGGCCGGAGAAAAAGATGGTAGGTATTACCAAGAATAATTGGGGCCTTAACCACTTTTTTCAAGTCGTCCTGGTGGACAGCCTTTACAGTTCCGGTGGTGCCTACAGGCATGAATATAGGCGTAGATATACTTCCGTGATCGGTGTTGATTATACCCGCTCTTGCCTTGGTTTCAGTATCGGATTTAAGAATCTTGAAATTCATTTGTGCAGAATTAGCGCAAATATAAGGATATTTGTAGCATCAAAATTTCAGAAAATTGAACATTTCAGACTATTCATTGGCCCAGCAGATACTGCTTGGCATTCTGGCCGGGAGTTTCATCCTCCAGTTCATCTACTGGTGGGGTTTCAACGCAAGGCTTGTTTATTTTAAAGCATCCCCTTCACGAATCCGTAAATTTCCTGTTTCAATTGTGATCTGTGCAAGAAATGAGGAAGAGAACCTCAGGAAAAACCTGCCCATGGTTCTGGAACAGGATTATCCCGATTTCGAGGTAATTGTTGTTAATGATGCATCAGGAGACAATACGGAGGATGTTTTGAGGGATCTGAAACAGAAATATCCTCATTTTCGATCCAGCAGCATTGAAGAAAATATTCATCAGAGAAGGGGCAAAAAGCTGGCCTTAACGCTCGGATTAAAGGCGGCACAGCATGAATGGGTTCTTTTGACGGATGCGGACTGCATACCTGCTTCACCACACTGGCTGGAGAAAATGCAGAGAAATTTCAAGAAGAATACCGGTATTGTGCTCGGGTACGGTCCCTATAAAAGGGAAAAGGGTGTTCTGAATCTGGTGATAAGGTATGATGCGTTTTACATTGCCCTTCAATATTTTGGATTTGCCCTGGCAGGTTTCCCTTATATGGGGGTAGGCAGAAACCTTGCCTATCGGAAAGAGCTCTTTTTTAACAACAGGGGCTTTGCCTCACATTACGAACTGGCCTCGGGTGATGATGATCTTTTTATTAATGAAGTAGCCCGAAAAAACATTACCAGGATAGAAATCGGGAAGGATTCCCAGACCCATTCTGAAGCGGAAAGTTCATGGCGGGACTGGTATTATCAAAAAAGAAGGCACCTGACCACCGGTCCCAGATATAAATTCCTGACAAAGATCCTGCTTGGCACGGAGATCTTCAGCCGGCTGATTTTTTATGCCTCTTTCACAGTACTCCTTATTAACCAGATTTTGCTTCCCATAGTTCTTGGAATATTTCTTCTGCGTATGTTATCAACAATTGTTATTATCAAATTAGCCATGGACCGTTTGAATGAAAAGTATTTATTGCTAATTTCACCGTTGTTGGATATTATTCTGCCACTCGCCCATATCTATATGGTTTTCAGCAATTATGTGGCATTAAAAAGAGCTAGATGGAGTTGAATCCCAATCTTTCAGATAAAGCACAGCATGATTTTTTACTCGTCTCAAAAGCAAGAGATGGCGATGAAAAAGCCTATGCCGAATTGCTTGGAAGATACCGGGATGCCATCTATTTTATGCTGCTGAAAATGGTCAATAATCCCAGTGATGCAGAAGACCTTACCATAGAGGCATTCGGCAAAGCTTTTAAGAATATTGCTCAATACACACCCAATTTTGCATTCAGCACATGGTTGTTTAAGATCGCCACAAATAATTGTATTGATTTTATACGCAAGAAGCGGGCTTCTACTATTTCACTGGACCAGTCTGCCGACAACCCCGATACTGCCTCGGTAACTATACCCTCAGATACACCTGACCCTGAAGCAAGTCTTATCAATGACCAGAAAATTAAACTACTCCGGGATGTGGTAAGCAAACTAAAACCAAGGTACCGGACCCTTGTGGAATTAAGATATTTCAAAGAGTACTCCTACGAGGAGATCTCAGAAGAGCTCGATCTCCCCCTGGGCACCGTAAAAGCTCAGTTATTCAGGGCGAGGGAATTACTATATAATATCCTGAAAAATACCAGTTCCAGCATGTAAGCCCGGGGCTTAATCTTCAATGGACATACTTCTTAAATATTTTCCTGAACTAAATGCGGTACAAATGGACCGCTACAAATCCCTGGCCGATCTGTGCATGTCCTGGAACCAGAAGATTAACCTGGTTTCCCGTAAGGATATCGAGCATCTCACTGAACGACATATCCTTCATTCCCTGGGGATAGCCATACATGCACCAATTACCCCTTCTACCAGGATTCTTGATGTGGGCACAGGCGGAGGGTATCCAGGACTGCCACTGGCAATTATGTTCCCGGATACCCGGTTTATGTTGATTGATTCCATTGGGAAAAAAGTAAATGTTGTGAAATCCATTGCCGCTGAACTTAAATTGGAAAATGTGCGCTGCCTGCAAATCAGGGCAGAAGATTATAAGGATGCGGCGGACATGGTGGTAAGCAGGGCGGTAAGCAAACTGGACAGGTTTACTACATGGGTGGCTCCAAACCTGAGGCATAAACCCAGTAAAGGATCAGGCATCTGGTACCTGAAGGGAGGAGATCTGGAGGAGGAGGTGAAGTCTTTTCGCGGGACAAAAATATTTGACCTGAAGGATGTATTCTCTGAGCCTTTTTTTGAAACCAAAAAATTGGTCTGGCTGTCTCCTCATGCTCTGAAATAGAGTTAGATGATATTTTTGCACTATTCTTTTTGAGAAATACAAAAAAACATTACTTTTGCATTCTCAATTTAAACAAGGAAGGCCATGAAGAGGACATTTCAGCCATCAAAGCGAAAAAGGAAAAATAAGCACGGTTTTAGAGAACGTATGGCATCTGCCAACGGTCAAAACGTGGTTAAAAGACGCAGGGCTAAGGGAAGGAAAAAACTGACGGTTTCTGACGAAGCCAGGCATAAAGTATAAACCTGCAACCCAGGCAAGATATTTCAGGCTGTCCGCAATTACCGGACAGCCTTTTTTTTGTATTTTTGTGAACTCATGAATTTTCTACGATTTATTTTCAGCAGGGTTTTCCTCAGACATGTCTCATTCGCACTGGCGGGAACCTTATTCGTTGTTGCCATGATATTTCTGTTTCTGCGAATATTCACCCGGCATGGACAGGCATTTAGTGTTCCGGATCTTTACGGTTACAACCTCCAGGAAGTTGATTCCCTCCTCACAGAAAGAAAGTTGCGATACCAGATCGTCGATTCAGTATATAATATAAATGCGGAACGTGGCTCTGTCACTGACCAGAACCCCCGTCCAGAATTCAAGGTAAAGGAGAACCGGACAATTTTTCTTACGATAAATGCGTTTAATCCAGAGTTTATCAGTATGCCCTATGTCGTGGGGGTCAGCCTCAGACAGG
>JAUUZM010000199.1 GCA_030589965.1 Bacteroides sp. | reverse complement strand
ATACCTGAACACGCATGGCACCTTTTGGCTCTATGCCGGAATTTGCACGGCAGGATTTCTTTTCATACTAAGACGCCTCCCTGAAACAAAAGGAAAATCGCTCGAGGAAATTGAAAAAATTGTCAGTAGCAAATGACAATAATGATATACCTTCAAAATATGAAAAAACTTAAAACCCCGGGGTACAGATTCTGGGGACTAGCATTCAGCATCATCCCGCTGATTCTTACTCTTTCATGCCAGCAGGGACAAGACAGCATATCCCTTGAGGGAACCTGGGAATTCCAGGTAGATTCCCTGGATGAAGGCATAAATGAATCCTGGTATCTCAATACCCTGGAAGACCGTATAACTCTTCCGGGATCCATGACTGAAAATGGAAAGGGAAATGAAATCCGTCTGGACATGAAGTGGACCGGTAGTATTTACGACAGTTCCTGGTATTTCCGCCCTGAAATGGCAAAATACCGGGAATCCGACAATCTTAAATTTCCTATGTGGCTTACACCTTTGAAATACTACGTTGGAGCAGCCTGGTATCGTAAGGAATTTAATGCACCTAAAAACTGGGAAGGGCGGCGGATCGTTCTTTTCCTTGAGCGTGTTCATACCGAATCCCGACTCTGGATTGATGGAAATGAGGTGGGAATGCAAAATTCCCTGGTAGCCCCCCATGAATACGAGCTTAGTGAAACCCTCAGTCCAGGAAAACACACAATAAGCTTGTGTATCGACAATCGAATAAAAGAAATCAATGTCGGACCCGACTCTCACAGTATCACGGATCATACACAGGGCAACTGGAATGGTGTGATAGGTAAAATGGAAATCCGGTCCATGCCGCCAGCATGGATTGACGAAGTACAGGTTTACCCTGAGCCCGGGAATGAATCTGCCAGGGTAAGAATCAGGATAGGAAACCAGACAGGATTACCGGTCAGTGGAGAGATTAACATGGCTGCAAAAAGTTTTAATACTACTCAAATTCACAGGGTACCATCCTCGAGATCAGATATCCGCTTGCTTGGGACAGAAAAATGGATTGAACTAATTCTCCCTATGGGCAAAGATTTTCAGGCATGGGATGAATTTAATCCGGTCCTGTACAATCTTGAGGTCAAGCTGAGGACTAAGGGAAAATATAAGCACACAAAGGAGGTTCAATTCGGAATGAGGTCATTTCATGCAGAAGGCAGAAGATTTACCATTAATGGCAGGCCTGTATTTTTACGTGGCAATGTGGATTGTGCTGCCTTCCCCCTGACGGGCTATCCGCCAATGGATGTTGCTTCCTGGATGGATTTATTCACAGTACTTAAAAATTATGGTTTGAACCATGTCAGGTATCATTCATGGTGCCCTCCCGAGGCTGCTTTCATCGCGGCGGACAGGAAAGGAATCTATCTGCAACCTGAGGGACCATCCTGGGCCAATCATGGGGTGAGTCTTGGAGACGGACTGCCCATCGATCAGTATATCTATGATGAGACCCACAGAATGGAGAAGCATTATGGTAATTATGCATCCTTTGTAATGATGGCGTACGGGAATGAACCGGCCGGCCGTCACCAGGCTGAATACCTTGGGGAATTTGTCAAGCACTGGAAAGAAAGAGATACCCGAAGAGTATATACAGGTGCCTCCGTCGGAAGCCGCTGGCCAGATGTGCCAGAAGCTGAGTTTATTGTTAAGTCCAGGCCAAGGGGACTCCCATGGAAACGCAGCATGCCCAATTCGCTCTTTGATCACAGAAGGATTATCCAGGCTGAATCCGTTCCTTATGTTGCCCATGAGTCTGGTCAGTACTGCGTATTTCCAGATTTCAAAGAAATTGAGAAGTATACCGGGGTCATGCGAGCCAGAAACTTTGAACTTTTCAGGGAACTCCTGGAAGACCATGATATGGGCATGCAGGCTGAAGATTTCCTTATGGCATCCGGAAAACTTCAGCTTTTATGTTATAAACATGAGGTCGAGGCTGCCCTTAGAACCCCTGAGTTTGGTGGATTTCAGCTTTTATCCCTGAATGATTTCCCGGGACAGGGAACAGCGCTGATAGGTATTGTGAATTCCATGTACGAAGACAAGGGTTATGGGCACGCTGAAGACTTTTCAAGATTTTGTAGTCCCACCGTACCCCTGGCCCGTATACCAAAGTTTGTATTTACAAACGATGAAACCTTCCACGCAGAACTCGAACTCTCCCATTTTGGTCCTAAAGCCCTTAAAAATTCAAATCTCATTTGGGAAATCCGAAATTCGACAGACAGTATCCTGAAAAGCGGTTCCTTAGAAATTCCCATCATTCCAATAAATAACACCCTTCCAGCAGGGGATATCGATTTTGATCTCTCCGCCATTACCGAACCGGATAAACTAAATCTTGAAGTCCGGCTTGAAAGCACCAGCAGCGTTAACGACTGGAATTTCTGGGTTTATCCCTTCCGTTTACCGGAGCCTGATACTCAGAATATATACATCTGCCGGGAGCTGGATAAAGGAGCTTTGAAGGTATTGGAAAAGGGAGGAGATGTTCTGGTCCTGGGGGCAGGAAAGATCGAATATGGGAAAGATGTAATCATGCATTTCATGCCCGTTTTCTGGAATACCTCGTGGTTCCAGATGCGGCCTCCTCATGTGACAGGCATCCTTTGTGATCCAGAACACCCGGTCTTTAAGGAGTTTCCCACCTCATTTCACAGCGATCTTCAATGGTGGGAAATTCAGCATGGACAACAAGTCATGCAGCTGGATGATTTCCCGGAAGGATTCAAGCCATTAATCCAACCTATTGATACCTGGTTTCTGAGCCGGAAACTGGGTGTGCTTTTCGAGGCCAGGGTGGAGAATGGCAGGATCATAGTTTGCAGTCTTGATCTTACCTCTGCAATGGACAAACGACCTGTTGCCAGGCAGCTTCTATACAGCATAAAAAATTATATGAATTCCCAAGAGTTTAATCCCGGTTTTTCAATCGAACCGGCACTGATTACAAAACTATTCGCAGCTCCAGAAGGACCAGGGTTTGAAAGCTTTACCAATTCAAGCACGGATGATCTTATACCAGTTACAAAATAAATCAAAATGAAAAATCAGTTATCAGTTTACATTATAGGATTTTTGCTTCTTGCACCATATATGTCCTATGGCCAGGAACAAAACCCCGAAGCTGATCAGGAATTGCTTAGGAAGGATGCCCTCCGGTTCTTCCTGGACTGTAATCGTTGTGATATTGATTATATCAGGCGTGAGATTCCATATGTCAATTATGTAAGGGATGTAAAAGAAGCGCAGTTATATACCCTGATGACGACACAGCGGGCCGGAAACGGGGGTAGGGAATACACTTATTTGTTTGAGGGACAGCTGGATTTTGCCGGCATGAACGATACACTCGCCTTTCTAAGTATGCCTGATGATACTTATGATCAAAGGCGAGAAAGGCAGCTGAAAATGCTGAAAATCGGACTGATGCGGTATGTAGCGCATACCCCCCTGCATAGTGAAATAGACATCTCACACAGCAGGGACCTCGAAACGCAGGATGTAAAAGACAATTGGAATAACTGGGTCTTTGAGCTCCGTTTCTCACCTAGTTTTGAAGGTGAGGAAACCTATAGAGAATTATCCTTTTTTAATTCCGTTACCGCTACTAAAATAACCGAGGCATGGAAATTTGAATTTGACTTTGACCACCGCTATAATAGGAAATCTTACAGTTTAGAGGATACTGCCTATACTGCATTCAGGGAAAGTGAAGACCTGGAAGTACTGTTGGTTAAAAGCCTGGGTGGGCATTGGTCCGCCGGAGGACAGGTCAATTTCGTGGCCGCTACTTATAACAATTTATCTTTCAAGGCCGAAATTATTCCCTCCCTGGAATATAATATATTTCCATACTCGGAGTCTACACGCCGGCAATTTAGATTTTTGTATGGTATAGGTTACTCCTTCAATCAATACATTGACACAACTATATACGATAAGATCAGCGAAGGCCTTTACCAGCAATCCTTAAAGATGGGTTACGAGGTAACTCAAAAATGGGGATCCATTGATGTTTCCTTACAGGCCTATAATTATCTTCATGACTTCTCCAAAAACAGGGTTGAACTGAGCGGACACATGGATTTCCGTATAATTAAAGGACTTTCGTTAGGCATACGTGGATCAGTTGCTAGGGTACGGGATCAGTTATCTCTATCAAAAAGTGATTTGACCGAAGAGGAATTTCTGTTAAGATTGACGGAGGTTGCAACAGGCTATTATTACTACGGAGGAGTTGAACTCAGATATACCTTTGGCTCCATTTACAATAATATTGTCAATCCTCGGTTTGAACGTTATTCATACCGGCGATTTTGACGCGAGAGTATTCACCAGTTAAACATCAGGAGAGAAACCCCCTGGCGAGGCAGATCTAACTGGATAACAGCTTCTCCGGCTTTTGAATCAAGGTAAAAAGGTGATTCATACAGCTCCAATTGTCCGGATCGTTCCAATATGGCATATTCTTCTGCGACTGGTTGCTGGGGTGACCCCATATCGATCCATTTTGCATAAGAATTGCTGAAGTCCTGATCGATCCGGTAATGCTGAACCAGGATCCGGTCAGAAGGAATGTCTTCAATAAGCAGATCAATGGCAGAAGAAGGGGCCGGGGAATTATCATCATGGTAATTCCAAACCATTATCGCAGCAGAGTTTTCAGTTCTAGATGCAAGAGCACCAATATCCGGATTTTCTCCCCTCACACTCCCCGCCCGGATACTGAGGTAATCGTAGATAAGATCCCCGCTGACATCAATCCTTTTGCCCTGCATCATCCCAAACATCCGAAAGACATTCAACACAGGCTTGTCCACACCGTTTGTCGCCAGGTCACGGAATCCACTATACCATGGCTGATCCTCGAATTCAAAGGCCCAGGTAACAGCTCCTTTGAAATTTACACCATACTCCTTTGCAAGATCCAGCTTACGCGGGAAGGCTGCGGCTGTATAACTGGAGTACATGGTTCCGTTCCTGTAACCATTATGAGCATAATGAGTCATAGGACAGGCTGCACAGCCTTCGGGATCGGACTCTCCTATCACAATAGGAAGATGTTTAAAGGCGGGATAGGATGCTACAATTTCGAATCCAGCTGACACATCTCTCATTTGCTTTCCAAGATCCATACGAATCCTGCCATCAAGGAATTTTGGGGAGCCCTTGGCATGAAATCCAATGAAATCGAGCGGAGATCCTTTCTTACCCGTAGCAAAATTTTTTCCTTCAAGACAATGATCAAGGAAGGTCCTTAAAAAACGTTCAGCATCCGGATGAGCCGGACCGGTGGAGTGAGGCCCCCCCATGATGGCTGTCGGTAAAGCCCTTTTCACAGCATCTGCAGTGAAATCATATAGCTTCAGATACTCCTCAGTTGTTCCCATCCAATAGTTGATATTTGGCTCATTCCAGAGCTCCCAGTACCATGTCTCGACCTCAGTCATACCATACTTATCCACACTATGGCTCACCCATTGGTATACGAGTTCAGCCCATTTCTCATAATCCTTTGGAGGATAAGCCCATCCGGTGTATATATCATTGTAAGGATCGCCAGGCTTCCAGTAATGCCTGTATGGATCCGGTTTGACCGACAAGGCTTCAGGCATAAACCCGATTTCAACCAGGGGTTTCATCCCTCTTTCCACATAGGTGTCAAAAATCTTGTCAACGATGGTCCAGTCATAAACGGGATTACCCTCATCATCCTCGGTATAGGCATTGGAGGATCCCCATTTAAGTGCAGGAATTCCATCCCCGGTAGTCAACAGGTTGTGGGTCCGAACATACACAGGAACGGAATTTGCTTCAGAAATTTCCGTCAATAGTTTTTTCCCGTCTTTCATATAGGTGTAGTTCGGTTCATCGTGACCGAACCAGGCCCACACGGGATTTATATCTTCAATTTCATTATCCATTTCAACCCGGATTTGAACAGGTTTCGCAGATTTGCCCGATCCCTGAGCGAAATTCTCATTTATAAAACCCTGATGCAGGATAAGCAAGCTGAGGACAAAAAGTAGTTTGCTGGTTTTCATATTTCCGGATATCATGATTCTAAAATTCTGACATCGATATTCCTTGTAATTTATTTCGTACTTCGTTAATGTACGCATTATCTGCTATTAATTTCTATTTTTACTTTCAATATCGCAAGCCTCAATTTAAACCAATCAATTATGAAGTATTTACTTTTTCTTCCTGCCCTGATCCTGTTTAGCTGTGCACCTCAGAATAATACTGAGGTTAGTCT
>JAUUZM010000043.1 GCA_030589965.1 Bacteroides sp. | reverse complement strand
GGGGGACAGGCAACCTGTAGTTTTCAGAAAAATGATTATTTCACAAGATTTGACATGGCCTGGGATTATTACCCGGAACCCTCCAAGCAGCTAAAACACTGGCTTGATCCTGATAATACCGGGCTGCTGAGCCTGGGGGGTAAAAAAGGTGATCCAACGTCTGTTTATACCCTGCCTGAAACAGGGGATCTCAGTATCTATCCCAATCCTGCCACTGAAGTATTATACTTTGAAGGAGGGATACATAACGGAACACCGGTTGATATCAGAATATATAATGTAACTGGTCATCTGGTATTGCAAAAAAACCTGTATGGGCAATCCAACGCAGGCCTTGATATTTCTGAACTTACGCCCGGAATTTATATTTTCAGGATACGTCAGGGTTCATATATGGATTCAAAGAGATTTCTTATCACCCGTTAAGATCTATCCATTGAATATCCAGAATAAGCCATTGATCATTTTCTTTTCGAAACTTCTTCGGGTACTGCTTTTGGCTATCCTGCTTCCCGCATGTTATTCCCCTGAGAAGGATGCTTCCCCGGGTGTTACAGGATTCCAGAGAGATTCATCCCGGTCGGAGGGAACCGGAACGGAATATGCCCGTGGATTCAGAATTGAAAAATATTCGGGATATACGGTTTTGCATGTGATTGATCCATGGCAGGGTTCATCAGGAATCCACCTTAAGTATGTTCTCTCCTCCAGTCCGGATGAGGTGCCTGACTCACTCCGGCAGCTTCCCCTTATTAAAACACCTGTAAAACGGGTCATCTGCATGTCTACCACACATGTGGCCATGATTGACGCACTGGGTAAAACCGGGACCATAGTAGGTGTTTCCGGTCCGGATTACATTTCAAGTCCATTGCTTAGAAACCGCATAATCAATAAGGAAGCTTTTGATGTTGGTGCTGATCAGTCCCTCAACTACGAGCGCATTATCTCACTGAAACCTGATGTCCTTATTTCTTACGGAGTCACTGCTGACATCAGCGGGATGGTGAAAAGGCTTGGAGATCTGGGTATTCCGGTCGTCCTAAATGCAGACTACCTGGAGAATGAACCACTGGGAAAAACGGAATGGCTGAAGTTTATGGCTGCATTTTTTGAGATGGAATCTGAAGCCGATTCAATTTTTGAGGGGATAGCTTTTGACTATGAAAAGTACCGGGATCTGGCAGAGCAGACAGTAGCTGAATATTTCTTAGATCCATCGGCCAAAAGGCCCACTGTCATAACCGGACTCCCATGGAAGGATGCATGGTATATTCCCGGAGGAAAGTCTTTCGCTGCAGCCTTTATCCGGGATGCCGGAGGGGATTTTTTATGGAAGGATATGGACAGCCATGAGGCAGCCCCGGTTAATCTTGAGTCTGTATTTATGCGGGCTATTGATGCGGACTTCTGGATCAATTGTGGCTCCGCACTCAAACTGGAAGATATCCTGGAAACAGAGGCAAGATTAGTCAAACTTGGACCCTATAAAAAATCTGGGGTATACAATAATACTGCCCGCCAGAACCCAACCGGAGGCAATGATTTCTGGGAAAAGGGGGTGATGGAACCCCAGCTGATCCTGGCTGACCTGATCAGTATATTTCATCCGGGTCTTCTGCCGGAGCATAAACTGGTGTATTACGAGCATCTCCATTGATTTTTCCTATATTTATGATTGCATTAAAACATACCTAATATGGCCAGCACTAAAGAACTGAAAGATGATATTAATAGTATCACTTACGATCTGATCCATGAATGTTTCACATACAAATCCTACCATCCGGAAAAGGACGGCGAAACAGATAAGGTCATACGCGATATTATCAAGCTTAGAAATGAGTTGATCCACAGGGTGAATAACCCGGCGGACAAAAATGATCCGAAGAAATTAAAAGCCTTTTTTAATAAGATCAAGGTGGATCTGGGTAAATCGGTGAAACTTGTGGAGGATCTTAATAAAGATGGGTAAGGGGAGGTATATCTTCCTGTTTGGGATCCTTGGGATCCTGCTTCTAATAAGTTTTTTGGCGGACCTTTTCCTGGGTTCCGTCAATATTCCTGTAAATGAATTGCTTAGTATACTTCTGAAAGGGGAATCCAGCCAGTCTGAGTGGATTACCATCGTTCAGGATTTTCGCATTCCCAGGGCTGTTACGGCAGTCTTTGCCGGATTGTCCCTTTCCCTCGCCGGATTACAAATGCAGACGGTATTTCGCAATCCCCTGGCCGGCCCCTATGTCCTTGGTATAAGCTCCGGAGCAAGCCTGGGTGTAGCCATTCTGGTGATGGGAGCGTACATATTATTCCCCGGAAGGGATTTCCATTTTCAAACCGGGGGAATTATAACAGCAGCCTGGCTGGGGTCAGGTCTGATTATGCTGTTGCTGCTGCTGGTTTCATTCAGGATAAAGGATATTATGACCATCCTGATTCTTGGAATTCTATTCGGGAGCATTACGATTGCTTTCGTGAGTATTCTGCAGTACTTCACCCATGAAACCCTTCTGAAAACATTTATTGTGTGGACCCTGGGCAGCCTGGGAAATGTTACACGCGGACAGTTGCCTGTTCTTGCCGGGAGTCTTGGACTGGGAGTAATACTTTCGATTGTGAGCATTAAAATACTTAATGCCATGCTTTTAGGAGAGAATTATGCCAGGTCAATTGGGATCAATGTGATGACAGGGCGTATCCTCCTGTTTATCAGTACAAGTATATTGGCGGGAACGGTAACTGCATTTTGTGGTCCCATTGGATTCATAGGGATTGCCGTACCTCATATCGCCCGCCTGATATGGAAAACAGCCGATCACAGGATACTGATTCCGGCAGTAATGCTGGTTGGCGCAATTGTTTTGCTGATAGCTGATATGATATCCCAACTTCCGGGATCGGACAGGCTGCTGCCGATTAATTCCGTGACAGCCCTTATTGGCATCCCGGTGGTCGTCTGGATAGTTGTCAGAAATCAGCGTTTTGCAAATCTGAGTTAATGGAGGAGAAGAAAAAACATATAAATCCATCAGAAAATCGGAAAGAATTGATCAAGCTTGAGGGACTGGAGATTGGCTACGGGAAAGGCAAGAAGGCTTCTGCGCTCTCAGGAAAAATTGATTGTAACGTTTTCAGGGGGGAACTCGTCTCTCTTATGGGAAGGAATGGATGCGGCAAAAGTACATTGCTTAGAACTATGGCAGGGTTACAGGAATCGCTGGGCGGAAAGATTATTATTAAAGGCCGGCCGGTACATGAGTACCAGCGCATGGAAATAGCAAGAATGCTCGGATTTGTCTCGACAGAGGTGATTCGGGTGGAGGGATTGAGAGTAAGGGATCTGGTAGCAATGGGGAGATATCCACATACAGGTTGGTTCGGGAGTTTATCTTCATCGGACCATGAAATGATTGACAGGGCAATCGCAGTGACGTCCCTGGATGACTTGGTGGACAGAGATCTGGATGAGCTAAGTGACGGGGAGAGGCAGAGGGCAATGATTGCAAGGACCCTTGCACAGGATACTGAAATCCTTATACTGGATGAACCCACAGCTTTCCTTGATCTTACCCATAAATATGAAATTACCCTCCTGCTGGGTAAACTGGCCAGAGAACATGGGAAGACCATACTTTTTTCAACCCATGACCTTCAGTTAAGCCTTCAGGAGGCTGATAAAATATGGCTTATGGGAGAGGATGGAGTCATTGAAGGCTCACCCGAAGATTTGTTGAGCAGGGGTAAGATCGGGGAGGTTCTGCTCAAAGATTCATCCATGGATGGAATCAGCCTGGATCCACGTACCGGAAAAGTAAGTCTAGAATAAAAGGTTCTGAAATTTAACATCACAACTCAAAAATCACCTCTAAAAATTTATTAGCTCAATAAATAATGAATTACCTTTATTTCTGAGAACTACTTTAAACCAAATCCAATAATCATGAATAAAACCGTTAAAAAAGTAATATCCTATTTCCTGATTGCGCTGGTACTCTTATTTACAGCAGTTGCACTTCTGGGCATCTGGGATATAATATCACTGGAAGACATCATTAAGAAAATGTTTGTATCACTGATGGTAGTTTTTGCTGCCGCAGCTGTTATTCTGTTTATCTTCACGGTTCTGGTAAAAGATGAAGATCCATCGCAGCAGTAAAGTTCAGATAGATTAACATATCGACCTCAGATCAGCCGCCTCATGAATTTGGGGCGGTTTTTCTCTTATTCATATCTTAAAGAATCTACAGGGTTCGTGATGGCTGTTTTAATTGACTGCCAGGTCACCGTGAGAAAAGCGATTCCGAATGCGATTAGCGTGGTTACCAGGTATACCCAGATACCAATATCAGCCTTGTAGGCAAATTGTTCCTGCCATTTGTTCATAACCAAATGTCCGACTGGCAGACCTATTAGAATTGAAATGGAAACCCATTTAATAAAATCAGTGGCAAGTAGCATGAACACCTGCTTTGTAGATGATCCCATTGTCTTGCGGATCCCTATCTCCTTGGTACGGCGTTGTGCCATAAAGGTGGACAGGCCGAATAGTCCCAGGCAGGCAATGATTAATGACAGAACCGAGATATACAGAGAAGCTGAGTGTATTCTTTCCTCTTGCTCATATAGGCGGTTAAATGTATCATCCAGATACTCAAATTTAAGAGGTATGGAAGTTGCACCCTGGTTTATTGTGTTTTTGAGTCTCATTTTTTCGAGTTCTTTTCCGGCCTGACGCAGGGTTTTTTGAAGGTTGTCACCCCTGATTTTTAGGCTCAAATGCCTTGTATTTTTTAAATTATTGTTGATGACTATAACCAGGGGTTCAACTTGGTATCGAAGTGACTGGAAATGAAAATCTTCGAATGCGCCTGAGAAATTATGGCTTTCAGTAATTGGGGTACCAACGGGATCATCCAGTTCAAGGATTTTTCTGCAGGTTTCATTTATCATGAAAATAGCCCTGTCAATTGTATCCGTTCTCTCGGTTTTCGCAGGAATATGATCCAGGAAATCAAGGGTTTCCTGTCCGTGTGTGAGCTTTACCCCATATACATTAAAAAACTCGTGAGTAGCCCAAAACCACTCAATATCATAGCCATTCAAAGTATGACCGGACCAATTTAACTTTGAGTTATTATGTTTAATTGCACCGGGAACCTTTTCGGTTAAACAGGCTGATTCAATGCCGGGTACATTCAACATTCTTGGTATTATTTGAGATCTTGATTCCGTCGGAATAATTCCTTCTGTATTGATCCAGACGATCTTGTCTTCAAGGAATCCAAGACGATTGTTTTTCATATACCGGACCTGAAGATGCATGGATAGAATTACAATCATCAGGATAACGGCAACTGTAAATTGCATCATCATTAGAACTCTTCTGATTAGAAGTTCCTTGTTGTTCTTGCCATCATTTTCTGAAAGGGCAATCAGTGCAGGCCCTTTTGACATCCTTATGGATGGATATATTCCAGAGATTAATCCTATTGCCAATACAGAAAGGAGGATCAATACCCAGATTCGTGGCATAGCAAGGAAGTACAAATTTATATCTGCCTGAAGAAGATTGTTGAACCAGGGAAACAGCAATTGCATAAAGGTTGCTGCAAAGAGAAAGGAAATAAATACGGTAAGGACTGATTCCGTCAAAAAATAGAATATTAGTTTGGATCTGGTTGAACCAACTATTCTTTTTATGGCAACCTCCTTCCTGCGCCTGGAAGCCCTGGCAGTAGTCAGATTGACATAATTGATAATCCCGAGTAACAGAAGATTCAGTCCCAGTCCGAATATCCCTGCCAAAACCCCCTTGTCAACCCTTGTCATATAGGAACTCCAGGGTTCGATATCTGAGAAATGCACCTTTTTCAGAGGATTGAGAAAAAACTCCTTTTCGGTATTAGAACTGATATTATTCAACTCTGAGAACTCCATCCAGGCATCACTCATCTTTTGCTCCAATTCCTTCGTATCCGAATTTTGATGAATTCTAATGTATGTGACACATTTGATTACATCGAATTTATAAATTTTATAAATTGAATAGAGGTCATCTTTATTTATGTTTTTGTTTTGCAAAATCCTTTCCAGGGATTGGATGGCCTCGAACTTCAAATGCGTATTTAAAGGGTCCTTAATAACACCTGTTATCGTCAGATTATTGTTTAGGATTTTGCCTACCGGGTTCTCATAACCAAAAAGTTTTTTTGAGGTACTTTCAGTAAGGACAATGGAATAGGGATCTTTGAGGGAGGTATGCTGATCGCCCAGGAGATACTCCTGTGGGAATATATCCTGAAAACCTGAATCCACATGAATAAAATTCTGAAGCGTTACCTGTTTTGAAGCTCTTCCGGATTCTTCCAGATAGGTGAGGAGTAAGGTACTTCCTGGTGAAATCATTGCCATACTCTGGATCTCCGGAAGTTTTTCTTTGAATAAGAGTCCCATTGAAAGGCGAAGAACATCCTTACTACGGGTCGATTCAGGCTGTTCAATCCGGTACACAGTTTCAAATCCCGGATTGTTCCGGTCAATGGTAATTTCATCGTATACATAAAGACTGATCAGGCTAAATACAGTCAATCCTATGGTAAGACTGAGGATCTGGATAATACTTTGCACCCGGTTCCGGATCAGGTTGCGCAGGGCTAGTTTCAGGTAGTTTCTGAACATATGTTAAAGGTCATTTAATAAATAATTTCTATTCATATCTTAAAGAATCGACCGGGTTGGTGCGGGCGGTTTTTACGGAATGCCAGGCTACTGTCAGAAAGGTAATGGAGATGACGACGAAAACTGCCAGTATCATCACACCAGGGCCTATCTGTGTTCTGTATGCGTAATTCTGAAGCCATTTGTTCATGATAATCCATGCGGCGGGACATGCAATCAGGACGGAAAGCAATACCCATTTGATCAATTCAGAAGACAGCAGAAGGAATACTGAACGTTCGGAAGCACCAATGGCTTTCCGGATACCAATTTCTTTAGTCTTCCTGGCAGCCATAAAGGATGCCAGTCCAAATAATCCAAGGCAGGCGATCAGAAAGCCAATAAAGGCATAAATGATAATGATAGTTGCGGTTTGCTCATCCCTATGGTACTGCCTGTCGTAGGTTTCATCCAAAAATGAATATTGAAAAGGTGTATCAGGTAATACCCTCTCGAATTCTTTTCTAATAACTCTCAGTGAACCCGGGATGTTCTCAGCTGCAATATTAATAAAGGCATCCCCAACGTACCCTCCCCATGCGAGGATACAGGGTTCGATTTTCTCATGCTGGGATTTGAAATTAAAATCCTTCACAACACCGATAATCTCCAATTTTCTTCCATTTTCACTGGTTTCCGTATAACCGATGGGGTCTTCAATCCCAGTTTCTTTTATGGCCGTTTCATTTAGCAATATTCTGACATACTGATCATTATTGGTATACAGATCGGGGACGCGGTCATAGGAGAAATTTCTTCCTTCAAGCAGTTCAACTCCCATGACATCCAGAAAATCCGGATCCGTAAAGAGCAGGTTACATGGTGTTTTCATCCCATTCAGTTCCAGGAGCCAATTGGTGTTGGAGTCATCGCTTCCGAAAATGTTCTTTGAGAACGCAACACCTCTGATACCAGGATATTGATGCAATTTCTGTTTCATCAATTGCCTTTTGGCTCTATCTCTTGTTTTAGCAATCCCTGTAATTTTAAAATTTACAATGAGTTCCTTGTTAAATCCCAGGTCAGCGGATTTCATAAACTTCAATTGTTTTACCACAACCGTTATACCAATGATAAGGATGATGGAAACAACAAACTGAAAGGTGAGAAGCATTCTTCTGAAAACCAATGCCCCCTTTGCTGTACCCTGTTTTCCGTACAGAGATTCAATGGTTTTGAAACGGACCATAATAAAAGCCGGATAGAATCCAGAAATCACACCAAGAGTGATGGCTGAAATAAAATACAGTACCCAGGGAAGAAGTCCCGAGTTCAGAAGCATATGCAATTCCGTGTCCATCAGTTTATTAAATTGGGGAATCAATAGCTGGACAAGGGTGAGGGCAAGCAAAAATGAGAACAAACTGACAAGGATGGCTTCGGTTAAAAATTGCTGGATCAGTCTGATTTTTGAGGATCCTACTACTTTTCTTATTCCCACCTCCCGGGCACGGAGTGAAGCCCGTGCCGTAGTAAGGTTCACATAATTGATTACCGCAAGCAGCAGGAGAAATGCGGCTGTGCTGATGAGTATGTTCAGCAGTTTCTTATTACCGTGCCGACAGTAATTGTCTTCACTGCGCATTCCATTCGTAAAATATACCTCTTCCAGCGGGCGAAGGGAATAATTCCTTGTTTCAGTAATTTCACTGCCAAAATCCTCCTGCATGGAAGCAAAGTAGTGATTGATTCTAGATTCAATATAGTCAGGATCACTGTATTCAGGCAACAGGAGGTAGGTAACAAAAACGCGATTACCCCAATTATTCAGGTAACCCGAATGGCCCCTTGCTTGTCCATTAAGAGTGTCCCTGTGGGAAATTGAAGCCAGGTAGTTTATCTCAAGGTGTGAATTTTCAACATCCTCAATAATTCCGGTAATATAGTATTCGCCAATAACCCTGCCTACAGGATCCTCATCACCGAATATATTCCTGGCTGTGCTTTCGGTGAGGATGAGTGAGTTCGGATCTCTTAATGCGTTTTTTGGATCACCCTGAATAAACTTGAAACTGAAGACATTGAATATGCTGCTATCACACCAGTAAATATCCTCTACGGCATGTATCTTTTCACCTCCGGTCGAGTCAGCGTCCGGGTAATATTTCCAGAGGTACTGATAATCTTTTCCATCCCAGGAAATCAAGCGCACCATGTCTTCCACCTCGGGTATATTATTTATAATATGACTACCGGCTGCAGAAGTCAGGCCTACATTATCAGAAAACTCCAGGCGGTAGATACGGTCCAGTTTCTCATGGAACTGATCGTAACTCCATTCCTGCTTTGCGTATAGGCCTATTAGAATTACCGCTGTAATCCCAATAGTCAGGCTGCTAACCTGTATGGCGGACTGCAATTTATTCCGGACGATATTGCGGTGGGCTGTATAGAAGAAATTTTTAAACAATGGCCGAATCTATATTATAGAATATTAATATCGGTATTTCTTATACAATGCACATGCCATTTGTTGCAATTAAATGAAATTCAGAACTATACAATATATACAGTTTCCATGAATAAATAAAACCGTCTCATTTTGACACAAAAATTTGTGTCAGATTGAGACAAGTATTACTTTGGTCTATTATGTCAAAGAAGAAGGCACGCATACTAATTGTGGATGATGACAGGGATGTCCTGTCCACTGCAAATTTGGTTCTCAAACAGCATTTTTCGGAAGTTATCACCCTTGAGAAACCGGAGGAGATACCAAAATTTGTAAAGGAAGGGAATATTGATATAGTCCTCCTGGATATGAATTTTTCTCCCGGCATCACAACTGGTTGGGAAGGGATACACTGGCTTAAAACGATACGGGAACTTGATCCCAATATCCATGTATTAATGAATACTGCCTATGGAGATATTAAAATTGCCGTTCGGGCAATGAAACATGGCGCCATTGATTTCATTGTGAAACCCTGGTCGAGAGAACAACTGAAGGCGAGTATTAAGACTACACTGGATCTGAAGCGTGCGAAGGAAAAGGTTGTCCGCCTGCAGGAAGAGAAAAAGGTGCTTAGTAAGGATCTGGAAAAAGGATACACGGATTTTGTGGCAAACTCAAGGGCCATGAAGCCAATCTTAAAAACCATTGAAAAAGTAGCACCAACCGATGCGATTGTTCTCATTCTGGGCGAGAATGGTACGGGGAAGGAACTGGCTGCCAGGGAAATTCACCGGAAATCCAATCGAAAGGATGCACCCTTTGTTAAGGTGGATTTAGGTGCATTTGCAGAATCATTATTTGAATCGGAACTGTTCGGACATATGAAAGGAGCCTTCACTGATGCCAGGGAATCCAGGCCCGGCCGGTTCGAAATTGCATCCGGGGGAACCCTTTTTCTGGATGAGATCGGAAATCTCAATATTGGTATGCAGGCCAAATTGCTGACAGTACTCCAGAACAAAGTTGTTACCCGCTTAGGCAGCAATACACAAACACCAGTGGATGTTAGAATTGTATGTGCTACCAACAAATCCATTGTGAGGATGGTTGAGGAGGGAGTATTCCGCCAGGATCTGCAATACCGGATAAATACGGTTGAGATCACCCTTCCCCCGCTAAGGGAACGTACAGAGGATATCCCTCTGCTTGCTTTTCATTACCTTGACGAATTCAAAGGAAAATACGGGAAACCCGGATTGAGAATAGGAGAGGAAGCTCTTGATCAGCTTACTACATATCCCTGGCCGGGAAATATAAGGGAGTTGCAACATTCGGTTGAACGGGCTGTGATAATGTGTGAACAGGAAATCCTTTTGCCTGAAGATTTTCTGCTTCATAACAAGAATCAGGAAATAAATGTGAATTTCGGTTCAGGCAAAATAGACGATATGGAAAAAGCTGCTATAGCAAAGGCACTTAATAAAGGGTATAAGAATATGGATAAAGTAGCAGATGAAGTAGGTCTGTCGAGATCTACTCTTTACAGGAAGATGCTCAAATACGGGCTTTAACATGCCTTTTATAAAACTCACATACCGGGTAAAACTTTTACTGCGAATAACCTTGATTCTTTTGCTTGGTTTTGCAGGATTGTACCTGGTTCTTGATACTTCTTACTGGATGATTTCTGCCTGGCTTGGATTGGCTGTCATCTTTCTTGTTATTGAACTCATCCGCTACCATGAAGGTTCCTCAAAAGCCCTCCGCGAGTTTATCCTTTATCTGAAACAGGAAGATTTCTCATCCTTGAGTATACTAGATGAAGCTGATGAGGAACTTCAGGATGCTTACAAAATCATCCAGGATAAATTCCGCTACCTGAGAATCGAGAAAGAAACCCATTATCATTATTTGCAAAGGATTATAGAACACGTTGATACTGCAATGATCAGTCTGGATAATAATCTGGAAATACAGTTGATAAACAAGGCTGCTAAAGAACTTCTTCAGGTGCCGGGTATCAGTGATCTCAGATCAATCGAGAAAATTGACCAGGAATTGTTTGATCTTATAATAAGGATAGGAACAGGGGAGAGGGAAATGATAAAGCTGATAAGGCATGGTAAGATCCTGAATATTTCTGTCAGAGCTACGGAATTTTCCCTAAAAAAAGATAGTTATAAGATTATATCCCTACAGGATATTAAGTCAGAATTGGAAGAACAGGAAGTTGAATCCTGGCAAAAGCTTGTGCGGGTTCTTACCCACGAGATTATGAATTCCACCATACCAATAACAAATATGATTGGAATTGCCAGTGATTTCCTGATTGATACAGATGGAAAACCAAAAAAGATACCGGGACTTGATGCCGGGGAAATAGATGATTTATTATTGAGTCTGAATACTGCGGAAAGCAGGAGCAGTGCTCTCTCAAATTTTGTCCAGACAACTAAGAGTCTGACCCGAATACCTGATCCGGAATTTACTAAGGTTTCTGTGGAGAATCTGTTTAAAAGAATCAAGGGTTTATTTAAGAAGGATCTTGTAGAATCAGGAATTACACTATCTATTAATCTGAAAAATCCTGATCTGGCAATTCAGGCGGACCTTGAACTCATTGAACAGGTACTCATTAACCTTGTCCGTAATGCAATCCATGCAGTGAATAAAACAGAGAAACCAAGAGTCGAATTATCAGCCTATCTTACAGAACTGAATAATACAATAATGAAGATTTGCGATAACGGGGTTGGGATTGAAAAAGAGAACCTGGACCAGATTTTCATTCCCTTTTTTACTACCCGGGAAGAGGGATCGGGGATTGGCCTCAGCCTCTCACGTCAAATCATGCAGGTTCATAAGGGAAGAATTGATGTAGAATCTGAGCCGGGACATGGGACCTGTTTCTCGCTGGAGTTTTAAAGATCTTCTTCCCTGGGGAATCTCAGGCAGATTTGCTTTCCTCTCTTAGATAAGTTCCAAGCTTATACATATCCAGCAGCCTCAGGTTGGTAAATCCCCGTTTAAGCATGCACTTGAAAATTGGGTTTAAAACAGCAGTTGATATTCGCAAGATCATACCCAGTCCTCTGGATTTAATATTTTCAGCTGTACGGATCAGTTTTATGGTTTCTTTAAATCCGGGATCATTTCCATTGAGTTTTGTGATGAGGACAAGGTTCCTTATGGCCTGGGATGTTTTCACAGTGAATTCCCGGTTGGTTTCCAGCCCTTCATGGATTACAGGATTCTCAATATGAATAATTTCCTCTCCCTTTTTCAATAACTCATATCCGAAAAGGGAATCTTCATGCCCATAGCCGCTCAGTCTTTCCTCAAAAAGAATTTCTTTCAGAAGCTTGACCGGGATTAGGAAATTATTGGTCATAAAGGAGCGGTTTGGATCCTTTTTCCGGACTTCAGCCGGCTGGCTTTCCTTGAGTATACCGTATTTCCAGTGCAGGCGCCTGTTCCTGGCAGGAGGATCGGGTGGGTAGATCCTTCCACCGCAAACCAGGCTGTCCGGATACTTCTGAACGGCATCGGCATAATCCCTTAAATAATTCTCTGTTGGGATGCCCGAATCACAATCCATAAAGAGAAGATTTGGATGACTGGCATATTCAATGAATCTGTTCCGTATCGCGGAACGACCAATGTTGTTTTCCAATTCCTGGTAAATGAATGATCCCTGGAAGTCTTTCGCGGCTTTGTGCAGGGATTGGTTAAGAGCTCTGTATTCCGCCCCGGATCCATCATCCAGGAAGATGATCTGGATAGGTATGCCTTCTGATGTGAGATCTGCAGCCTGGCTTGAAAGTGTTTCAGCAAGCATTCTTACATCAACATTAAATACGGGGATACAGACCGAGATCATGGATGGTGGACAGGTTTAAAACAAAGGTAAAATTTATGATCAAAAAATCAGTCCCAAACATTAT
>JAUUZM010000034.1 GCA_030589965.1 Bacteroides sp. | reverse complement strand
TCCTGAATCTTTCAACAGGATTAAAATTACTGCTTACAAATCTGTATCCGGCCAGACCCCTGAGTCGGATTCTCGAGGTATCGGCCTGAAGAATATCCTGCTCCAATCCGACGTTCATCGCATACCCAAGGTTCTCGTTGGCATCCAGTGAAGAAAATGTATTCGGATCATTATTTGTCATGGCCAATTCAAATGAGGCCTTTGTCATGGATGAGAAGGTCTGGGTTCCGCCAAAACTGATCACCTGTTTTTTCTTTGGGGTTACCAGGAGAACGACGGGTTCATAATTGCCTTGTTTGTTACCATTAAGCGGTGCCATCCATTGATATACCCTGCCGTTAACGCTCGAGTTTTGCAGCTGGTAATTTCCCCTCCCTTCTCCGAGATAACTGAATCTGAGCCTGTAGACGGCCAAAGCGGGATCGTTGGAATGGACAAAGACAAGAGGGTAAAGGCTCCCTCCTGCCAGGCTGTCGGTTTTCCGGTATAATACTTCATCCGGGTTGTATCCCACGCTGTCGATACGTGGAACAACTGCCTTATCAATATCATTTCCAATTCCGGAAAGAAACCTCTTTTCATTCTCAGAGAGGTCCTGTCTCAGGGTTTGGTTTTTATCATCCTGCTCTGAGAAAACATTCAGAAAGAAGGCTCCCTTGTCAGTTTTAAAGGTATTGCTGTTATAGACAAGGAATCGGGCATAACTCTGTTCAGAATATTCAAATTCGACAATTATTCTTCTATCCTTGGTAATAGGCTGCCTGGGATTGAATGTTATTTCTGCATTATTGTAGTCTATGATATAATCACGGTCTATTCCCCGGCTAAGCAAGCGCCCATCAATAAATACACGCTCAGATCCGGCCAGAACCACTATGAATTGTTCGAAGTTGGCACCCTGGAGCTTATATGGACCCTGGTTCCCCTCAATTCCCATAAGAGAATTACTATTAAATTTCCCTTTTGAAACAGCTCCGCTCACCAGGGTGCTGAAATTTTCTTTGTTTGTATTTCCAAGCTTAAACTTCCCGCTAAAACGGGCTCCTTTTGCACGCTTGTAAAAATCCGTAAAAATACCCGGGGAACCCCTAAGCTCAATATCCCCACCCATTAGAGAAAGCTGATCATTGAAAACCTCGATAAACACCTTGTCAAATTCTGAGATTTGCTGTGAATATCCTTCCGGCTGTATGGGTATGTTATTGTCTGACAGGGTGGCTATAATGTTGAGGTTATCGCTCAATTTCCCCGTTAATTGCAGGTTGAGGTTGGAATTTATCACTACGTCCTGGCTGTTCCCGAAACTGATTCCCCTTGAAAGGCTTCCCCTCTTATTCAATTCAGAATATGAATAATAGCTTCCCCGGGGGAGATCTTCAGAGTTAATGCGGAAGGGGTCAGCAGCCTGGCCATCAGGTTTTGGTCTTAGTCTGGAGGGGTCTTTATGATAATAGGGTTGGAATACTTCAGGGGAGAGAACCCTGTATTTCACTGTTACTTCGCTATTGATATGTGATTGATCCATTACTAATCTCCCAGTCCCGGGCAGAATCTCATACTGAGTCTCGGGAATTCTTTTCTGTCCGTTATCAAACAGGAATACCGAGCCAGGCATGATCACCAGGGAATCCAGAAATACCGTATCAGATTCAGCAATAAAGGTTTTGGACCGCAGGTTTGATAGTTCCTGGGCATTGACAGCGAGGTTGAGAAGCAGAAAAACGGATATAAAGACCCTTTTCATAAAACAGGCAATGCATTAATAATGAACTTAGAAACACCTTATAAATTGCCCTAAAACACTTTCCCTTATGTTATTTATCATACAAACTTTCCGTGGAATGGTATATTTTCGTTCCGAACCATTACAACGTACAAGTTATGGAGAGAATTCTCATTATTGGTGCAGCTGGACAAATAGGATCAGAACTGACCCTTGAACTGAGAAAGATTTATGGGTCTGATCATGTATTTGCAACAGATATAAAGGACCCCGGTCGGGAGGTTATGGAGAGCGGCCCTTTTCAATTATTGGATGTAATGGACGATAAGCGCCTGATACACTTTGTAATCCGGCATAAGATTACGCAAATATATCACCTGGCAGCCGTGCTTTCCGGGAATGCTGAGAAATTACCCATTCAGGCCTGGCATATCAATATGAACAGCCTGATGAATATTCTCGAAGTGGCCAAGATGGTTGATGAGGTAAAAAAGGTTTTCTGGCCCAGTTCCATCGCAGTTTTTGGTCCAACCACTCCAAGGATCAACACTCCGCAGTTAACTGTAATGGAGCCGACAACAGTTTATGGGGTTAGTAAGCTGGCCGGTGAGCGATGGTGTGAATACTATCATAGAAAATATAATCTGGATGTACGGAGTATTCGATACCCTGGTCTGATTAGTTACGAGACCGAGGCGGGAGGGGGAACCACTGACTATGCCGTGGAGATTTACTATTCCGCGGTAAAAAACGGCTCATATGATTGTTTTCTCGCTGAGAATACTGCTCTTCCTCTGCTTTTCATGCCCGATGCCATTAAAGCCACCGTTGATCTAATGGAAGCCGATCCTGATAAACTTAGCGTCCACAGTGCCTATAACCTGGGAGGAATGAGTATCACTCCAAAAGATATCCATGCTGAAATTAGTAAACAAATCCCCGGTTTTTCTATTAGCTATTCACCTGATTTCAGGCAGACTATTGCAGAGACCTGGCCCCAGAGTATTGATGATAGTGTTTCGGCACGGGATTGGGGTTGTACGTATCAGTATGATCTGGAAAGCATGACGGAAATTATGCTCGAAGAGATAAGTAAAAAACTAAATCTCAACACATTAAGATAATAATCATACAATAGTACCTTGAAACTATTCTACTATGTACGGAGATATTAAAACCCATTTACAGAAGGAACTTGAATCCATAAAGGAAGCAGGATTATACAAAAATGAAAGGATCATTACTTCCGCTCAGAGGGCAGAAATTGAAGTTTCCACCGGCGAAAAAGTGCTGAACTTTTGTGCCAATAATTACCTTGGACTTTCCAATCACCCTGAGCTGATCAAGGCAGCCAAAGACGCAATGGACAGCCACGGTTTCGGAATGTCCTCCGTTCGGTTTATATGTGGTACCCAGGATCTGCATAAGGAGCTTGAACAAGGGATTGCTGAGTATTTTGGCACAGAAGATACCATATTATATGCAGCCTGTTTTGATGCCAATGGAGGAGTTTTTGAACCCATACTAACTGTTGAGGATGCCATCATTTCCGATTCCCTTAACCATGCATCCATCATTGACGGGGTACGTTTATGCAAGGCCCAAAGGTACAGGTATAAAAACGCCGATATGGAGGATCTGGAGAAACATCTTCAATCCGCTCAGGCACAACGATTCAGGATCATTGTTACCGATGGGGTCTTTTCGATGGACGGTAATGTTGCCCCTATGGATAAGATCGTTGATCTTGCTGAAAAATATGATGCCATGATAATGGTGGATGAATGTCATTCTGCCGGTGTTGTAGGTGAAACCGGCAGGGGTGTGACTGAATTGTTTGATATTCGCGGAAAAGTAGATATAATTACAGGCACACTGGGGAAAGCTTTTGGAGGCGCTATCGGAGGATTTACCACCGGGAAAGCTGAAATCATAGATATGCTCCGGCAGCGTTCCCGTCCCTACCTTTTCTCGAACTCTCTTCCACCCTCAATTGTCAATGCCGGAATCGCTATGTTCAGGATGATGGAGGAAACAAATGAGTTGCAGGACAGGCTTCACCATAATACTGAATACTTCTATACCAGGATGGTTGAGGCAGGATTTGACCTTAAACCCACAAAGTCAGCCATCGTTCCCATCATGCTTTTTGATGCCAGACTTTCACAGGATTTTGCCAGCAGGTTGCTCGAAGAGGGTATCTATGTAATTGGTTTTTATTACCCGGTAGTGCCCAGGGGAGAGGCCAGAATCAGGGTTCAGCTTTCTGCTGCCCATAATGATATACACCTTGACAGGGCTGTCAAGGCGTTCGTAAAAGTTGGTAAAGAATTAGGGGTTCTGAAAAACTAGATTACCCGCATTTGGATGAGCCACAGCTGGTGCAAATCAGGCAACCTTCCTGGTAAGTCAAACTTGCTGAGCCACATTCCTCGCATTTCTGCTTGGTTTTTGCCTTGGTGCCATCAGGAATATACTTTTTGAGTGTACGCTCAACTCCTGCTTTCCATGTATTGATAGATTCACTGTCCAGACGTAAGGAGGATACCAGGTTCACTACATCCGGGATTGGCATTCCATGTCTGAGTACACTTGAGATCAGCTTGGCATAATTCCAGAATTCGGGATCGAAAATATGTGAAAGTCCCCCAAGTGTATTTTTATAACCGTATTTATCAGTGTATTGGAAATCATACCGGGTTCCATCGTCATCCTTGTTTTTCACAATGGTTCCTGTATTGATCTTTTTAGGCAGTGGGAACATTTCCTCATCCTCTATACCTGTAAAGATTTCGTATGGGACCCCATCTTTCAGTCCAACAAAAGCAATCCACTTCTCACTGTTATTATTAAACCTGAGAATTTCAGCTTCAAGCGTTTTAGGCCTTTTGTATTCTTTTGACTCATCGTTCTTATCGTCCTTGAGAAGAACACCTGATCGTGATCCGTCACGGTAAACAGTACATCCTTTGCAGCCGCTTTCCCATGCAGTTATGTATAGGTCACTTACCAGCTTCTCATCCACATCTTTTGGGAGGTTGATGGTTACTGATATGGAATGATCAACCCATTTTTGGATCTGTCCCTGCATTTTCACTTTACTCAACCAGTCAACATCGGTCGAAGTTGCCTTATGGTAAGGAGATTTTGCAGCGATCTTATCAACCTCCTTGTCATCCATCTTTTTGACTTCAACGGGATCATATCCGTTTACCTCCAGCCAGGTTACAAATTTATGGTGGAATACGTTATACTCTTCCCAGCTGTCTCCAATTTCATCAATGAATGAGACCTTTGCTCCCTTATCATTTGGATTTACTTTTCTTCTCCTCTTATAAACAGGCATGAAGACCGGTTCAATGCCCGAAGTGGTCTGAGTCATCAGACTGGTTGTCCCGGTAGGAGCAATGGTCAGTAGTGATATATTCCTCCTGCCGTATTTGCTCATGTCTTCGTATAATCCGGCATCTTCATTTTTCAGACGATTGATGAAAGGATTATCCTTTTCCCGGTCAACGTTGAATATCGGGAATGCACCTCTTTCACGGGCCATGTTAACTGAGGAGCGGTAAGCTTCAATGGCTACAGTCTTGTGAACTTCGCTTGAAAAATCAGTGGCATTTTCTGAACCATATCGAAGACCCAGTGATGCGAGCATGTCACCTTCTCCGGTGATACCCACACCAGTACGCCTGCCTTCGAGAGCTTTTTGCTTAATTTTTTCCCAAAGCCTTCTTTCCACCCATTTCAGCTCCGGATCCTCGGGATCGGCCTTAATCTTATCCAGGATGGCATCAATTTTTTCAAGTTCAAGATCGATAATATCATCCATCATTCGCTGGGCAAGTCCCACATGCTGTTTGAACAGTTTGAAATTGAATTTTGCTTTGGGGGTGAACGCATCCTCAACGTAAGAATATAGATTTATAGCAAGAAGGCGGCAACTATCGTAAGGGCAAAGAGGTATCTCGCCACATGGATTGGTGGAAACTGTTTTAAATCCCATATCTGCGTAGCAATCGGCTACAGATTCATTGGCTATAGTATCCCAGAACAGAACTCCCGGTTCGGCTGACTTCCATGCATTATGGATAATCTTATCCCAAATTTTTGATGCGTCAGCCTCCTTGAAATAGACGGGATTGTCTGAGTCGATGGGGTATTGCTGGACGAAAGGCTTTTTATTTACAACAGCATCCATAAAGTCATCTGTGATCCTTACAGATACGTTTGCTCCCGTGACTTTGCCTTTTTCCATTTTGGCGTCAATGAATCCTTCAGCATCCGGGTGCTTCACGGATATACTCAGCATTAAGGCTCCTCTGCGGCCATCCTGGGCAACTTCCCTTGTGGAATTGGAATATCTTTCCATAAAGGGAACAATACCTGTTGAGGTGAGGGCAGAATTTAGGACTGGACTTCCCTTCGGACGGATATGGCTCAGATCATGACCTACTCCGCCTCTGCGTTTCATGAGCTGGACTTGTTCCTGGTCAACTTTCATTATACCTCCATAGGAGTCTGAACTTCCATCATTTCCAATAACAAAACAGTTTGATAGAGAGCCGATTTGAAATGTATTTCCAATACCGGTCATGGGAGATCCCTGGGGAACAATGTATTTGAAGTCCCTGATCAATTCAAAAACCTGATCCTCGGACAGGGAATTTGGATATCTTTTTTCAATGCGTGCAATTTCTTTTGCGATTCTGCGATGCATATCATCCGGGGTCTTTTCATAAATGGCCCCAAGGGAATCTTTGAGGGCATATTTATTTACCCAGACAGTGGCAGCAAGATCATCCCCTTTGAAATATTTTTTAGATGCTTCTACGGCTTCCTCGAATGAATATTTTCGAACACCTTTTACTTCATCTTTTTTCTTAGGTACATCCTCTTCCTTGTTGACTACAACACCTGTATTCTTTTTCGAGGTCAACTCTTCCATAGAAGTTCTGAGATTTTAAGCGATTAGTAATTAAAAATTTGGCCGAGGAATACAACGTGAAAGTTGAAACTGCAATTTAAATATTGAATGCTCCCTGTACAAGTTGAGTCCGTTTGTACTTTTCAACAAAAGAGGATAGTTATTAACGTGACTCTGTAACAATAATATAATCAGGACTATAGAGAAGTGATCACAATAGAAGAAAAAAGGACCTTTATGTAAGAAAATATTTTTATTTCATGCTGACCGGGAGCCACAGAGCTTTAAGGGCAGACTGTTAATAAGAATAAATTTTGTTAAGAAAAACTTGGCAATATGTAATTTCAGTTAATTTTCTTTTGTAAATTCTAGTCCGAAAACCAGGGTGAAATTACTGGGGAAAAAGTTTTTCAAAAAGGGTTAGAAGAAAGGCCATCATGAATAACCTTCATTGATGGCCTTTCCCATTAAAAAAACCGCCCCCTAAAGAGGCGGTTTTCTAATCAGATTAAGAATTTTTATCTAGAAAATATACCTGAATCCCAGTTGAGCCTGCCATCTTGAACTTCTGATTCCACTGTCATCAACATTCCAGGGTGCATCATCTTTGGGCCTGTTAAACTCAAATGTTGGAGTTGTACCATCAGCCTGGAATCCTTCAAAATCAATTAGGCGGATGTTATCATAGTAATTCGCGTAATTAATCCGACCCCAATCCGAGTTGATCATATTTCCAAGGTTGTAAATATCAAAGGTGATCTGCAGGGTATTACGCCTGCTACCAATATTGGTGAAAATATCCTGGGCAATCTTTAGATCGATCAGATTTTCCCATGGAAGCCTTGAACCGTTTCTTTCCGCGTATTTACCACGGTTCTCATTCAGATACTTATCCTGCTTGATATATGCATCCAGATCTGCCCATTGCTGATCAGCTGTAGCTGCATCTGCAAAAACAATATCGCTTTGTTGGGCAGGGATAAATATAATATCCATGTCCTTACTGTTTTCATTGGTCATCCTGTTTCCATCCTTATAGAGGTATGAGAATCTTTTCCCGGACTGACCATTATAAAATAATGAAATGGTCGTGGCCGCATGGTTAAGATATTCAATCCGGTAAGAAAGGTAAGCAAGTACCCTGGATCCCATATCAAAATCAGAGATTGTCCGACCAACATAGTTACGACCGGTAGCATTCTCCATATACCTCCATTGGGAAGAATTCTGGGAGGATGTTCCATCGAAAACAGATGTGGCGGCTCCGTAAGTATATGCCAGGTTTCCACTGAATCCACGGTCGAATGCCTTTTGCAACTGAAGTGTCAGGTTATAGGTATATCCTTCGCTTGTGTTGTCACCGATCATGATATATCCGTAGGTATCGTCTGTTTCGTCCCGTCTGTTATAGATAGGCCTGTCATCAGGTGTCCCGGTAAGGTTTGAAGAAGCTGGTTTAATGTTATAATTCCTGTAGGAAACATTATTCATGGTCTTGGTAAACATTCCTTCAAAGGTTCCTACCAGTCCCCATGGAAGCTTCTTGTCAATTGCCAGGGATGTCCTGAATACCTGGGGATACTTAAAATTCTTTGTAAAAAGGTTCATGTCCCCTGATGGAGTATCCGGTGCAGTTGGATCGAAGTCCTGCTTTACATACTGCTGGTCCCACTGAGGAATAAACATAGCCCCTCCAACCCCAACATTTCCTAAGGTCAATCCGTTATTATTATAGGACGCACCAGGCCATACAAATGGAATGCGGCTGGTAAAGATCCCAACACCTCCACGGAGCTGAAGGGATTTGTCTCCCAGGATATCCCAGTTGAATCCAACACGTGGTGAAACCATAATCTGTGCGGAAGGCATCTGGCCGGCCTTTGCCCCATCCATGTTCCATCCTTCTGCTTCGATGAGTGGAGTTGTAACATCATTAAAGTTTTGATCTGTATTTAACTCGGTAAGGAACATTGGAATATCCAAGCGCACACCAAAGGTTAGCTTGAACTGATTGGAAACCTGAAATTCATCCTGACCATAGAAACCAAGCTGCAGGGCAGAGAAATCAGCGGCTGCCTTCGTCCCATCTCCGGTAATATCGTCAACTGCGGAGTAACTTCTGTCATAATCATCTGAGGGCACAGTTTCATTATTCATGAAATCGGCGAGGCTATTGAAGTGGTAGGTACCGAAATTCTGTCGGATAAAGACATTATAAATTTTATAAAATTCATTATGGGTTCCCACGGTAATGGTATGCTTTCCCTTGTAAATCTGGAGATTGTCGGTCAGGGTGAAAATGTCCTGGTTCAACTCATTAGCAGTGGAATATTCCTCACTACCAAAGTTAATATCGCCTCCTCCATCGCTGACATATACCCTCGGGAAGTTGCTGCCCATCGGATTCCTGTTATCCCTTACCGCAGTATATCCAACAGTGAGCTTGTTTGACATAGTATTACTGATATTGCTTTTAAGTTCAGCAGCCAGTGAATTGGTCAGTGATGGGAAATCAATTCCGGAATTCCCGAGTATCAGGTAATCTTTCGAAGAATGGGAAGGGGACATGGATACACCTTTGGTATACTGATTCCGGATCATAAACTTATGCTTGTCACTTAGATTCCAGTCCAGTCTCAGGAGTACCTTATCGCTGTTTAGAGAACTGATCTGGCCGCCATAGGATCCGGGATCGTACCCATAACCATTCAGCTTGGTAACCAGTGCATCAAGGTCAGCAGATGTCGCATCACCTTCGTAGGTAGCGAAGTCAAATGGCCTTGGCGTTTCTTCCCTTTGAAGTTCGGCATTTACAAAAAAGAAAAGTTTATTCTTAATGATTGGGCCTCCTACCCTGAAACCATAAGTATTGGCATTGAATTTATCCAGTTTCCTTTTTTCGATAGTTTCATCTGATGTAGGTGTTTCTCCGGCAAGGCCTTCACTACGCATAAAATAATATGCGGATCCCTGGACCTGGTTGGATCCCATTCTTGTGACGGCATTTATTCCTCCACCGGCAAATCCGCCATGTCTGACATCATAGGGTGCAATAACCACCTGGAATTGTTCTATTGCATCCACGCTAAACGGTGAAATTCCGATTTGTCCGCCATTAGTACCATTGTCCGCCAGGCCGAAGACATCATTATTCATAGCTCCATCAATGAAGAATGAATTATAACGGCTGTTTGAGCCGGCGATATTGATCCCTCCACCACTGGTAATGCTTGCCTGGGGAGTCATCTTGGTGAAATCACTAAGGTTTCTTGAAACGGAAGGAATGGTATTGATCTTTGCTTCGTCGATAACCGTTTCCGTACCGGTAACGTTACCATCGAAAAGATCGTACTGAAACCTTGATCCGACTATGAGAACCTCAGCTATATCAACAGCAGTCTGAGACATACCTGCATCCAGTTTGAATGTTTGTCCAAGGCTAAGATAGATCCCTTCCTGTTTGTAATTTTCATATCCCACATACGAAATAGTGATGCTGTATGGTCCGCCTGCAGTCATATTTGGAATCCTCCAGTACCCATCGGCATCCGAAATACTGGCGAACTGGGAACCTGTTGGAGTATGTACCGCAATGACGGTGGCTCCGATAAGGGTTTCTCCGGTTTCATCAGTGATTTGTCCGTTCATGCCGGATGTCGTCATCCCCTGTCCAAAGGAGGAAGTTGCAATTAATGCAAGAATGAACATCCAGAGCAAGTTTTTCAATAAAGGTTTCATAGGCTTTTAATTTTAGGTTAGTTCAATGGTGGTTAATATTTAAGTAATAGAGTGAACAAATGTGTAAATACCGGTGAATCAGATCGGGTAAACAAAATTATTTTTTTTTAAATAAACTATGATAAAAACCCATGCAATGGGTTTGCCAGACAGATGTCAACAACCAATAAGGAATAATAGCTGAATTAGTTAAATTTACAGTCCAAAGGAGAAGAGTTGTTTTAAACTATGCACCTTTACTTTTCAACGCGAAATCAACAATTTGTGTGCTGGCTCCAAGCATTGACTTCACATACTCTCCAGCAGAATCCCCGGATTTTTTTAACAAGCCTGGATCAGCAATAAGACGGGTAAGGGCAGACTTAAACTCCTCGAATCCTGATATAGGGAAGGCAGCATTGCAGGATTGAAGGTCAATAGCTTCCTGGAACCTGCTAAAATTTGGTCCGAATATCACAGGTTTCCCAAAAGCGGCAGCCTCTAATGTGTTATGAATCCCATTCCCGAATCCACCTCCTATATAGGTAATACTGGCATACTGGAAGAGGGAGGATAATAGTCCAATGCTATCTATGACAAGGACATCGGTATTTTCAAGTTCATTTTCAAGTAAGTCCGTGTAGCGTTGAACCCTGCCAGGAATTTGTCCAATAAGTTTCTTGATCCCCTGCTCATGAATTTCATGTGGGGCAATGATCCATTTGCATGAGAGGCCGGATTCATTCATAAATCGGATGATAATGTCTTCATCGGCAGGCCATGTACTGCCTGCGACTATGACCGTTGAATCCCCGCAGAATGATTGAAAACGTTCATCTGATCCAACCTTCCGGGTAATTTCATAAACACGGTCGAAACGGGTATCTCCGCTAACTGAAGCATTAGTTATCCCATGCGCAGAAAGCAGGTCAAGTGAGGATTTTTGCTGAACAAAAAGATGTTCAAACGTATGAAGGATTTTCAAATACCAGGACCCATACCATTTAAAAAACACCTGCTTTTCACGAAAAATGCCTGAAATCAGATAGGCAGGAATATTTTGGCTCTTTAATCCACTCAGGAAATGGTGCCAGAATTCATACTTCACGAAAAATGCCTGCTCTATAGTTACCAGCTCCAGGAATTTCCTGACATTTCTTTTTGTATCAAGCGGGAGATAAAAGACATGGCTGGCCTCCCCATAGTTTTTTCTTACTTCATATCCAGAAGGGGAATAGAAAGTAAGCAGGATCTTTTTCTCAGGGAATTCTTTACGAATTTTTTCTATTACCGGCCTTCCCTGTTCGAACTCTCCAAGAGATGAACAATGAACCCAGGTCATTGGTTGATCGGGATCCACCTCTTCAGCTATCCTGTCAAGTAATCGGGATCTGCCGGAGATCCACAACTTCGCTTTATGATTAAATACTGATGCAAAAAGGATCCCAAGAAAATAAATCCGTATGCCCAGGTCGTATATCAACCTCATGTTACAGGGTTTGGTTCCCAAAATTAGTGCTTTTCTGATATCTTTACCCAAATTTTATCTAAATATGAGTAATCAGGAGGTAAGAGTAAGATTTGCACCAAGTCCAACCGGTGCCCTGCATATTGGCGGTGTAAGGACAGCACTGTTCAATTATTTATTTGCCAAAAAGAATAATGGAACCTATATACTTCGCATCGAAGATACGGATCGAACCAGGTACGTAAAGGGAGCTGAGGAGTATATTATCGAATCTCTTGCCTGGTGCGGGATTCAGTTTGATGAGGGAGTAACATCAGGCGGGCCTCATGCACCCTACCGGCAATCAGAACGTAAAGATATTTATCGGGAGTATGCAGATATTCTGCTTGAGAATGGACAGGCTTATCTGGCATTTGATACACCGGAAGAACTTGACAAACTACGAAACGAGGCAGAAAAAATAAAGCGAACATTTACTTATAATGCTCTGAACAGGGTGCAGCTAAATAATTCAATTGCACTTTCTGAAGCAGAAGTGAATGAAAAGATCGCATTAGGTACTCCATACGTCATCCGTTACCGAATGCCTGATGACCACTGGATTGAATTTGAAGATATTGTCAGGGGCAGGGTGGAAGTGAATGCCAGGACCCTTGATGACAAAATCCTTCTGAAGGCAGATGGAATGCCAACCTACCATCTTGCAAACGTAGTAGACGACCACCTCATGGAGATCAGCCATGTTATAAGAGGAGAAGAATGGCTTCCATCCACTCCATTGCATGTATTGCTTTATGAGGGACTCGGTTGGGGGGAATCCATTCCTCATTTTGCCCACATGCCGCTTACCCTGAAACCAGACGGACAGGGGAAATTGAGTAAACGAGATGGAGACAGGCTGGGATTCCCGGTTTTCCCTCTTAGCTGGACCCATCCTGAGACTGCTGAGACTTCAAGCGGCTACAGGGAGGCAGGCTATTTCCCCGAAGCTTTAATAAATATACTGGCACTGCTGGGATGGAACCCGGGAACTGAGCAGGAAATATTTTCCATGGAGGAACTGGTGGAAGCATTCAGTCTTGATCGAATTGTAAAGGCCGGATCAAGGTTTGACCCCGAAAAAGCCAGGTGGTTCAATCATCAGTATATGATGAAAAAACCGGATGGAGAATTGGCGGAATACTTACAGTCAGAACTCAAAACAAGGGGATTGAAATTTGACCTTGAGTATATTGCAAATGTAATTTCCCTTGTGAAGGAAAGGGCAATCCTGCTTCCTGATTTATGGGAACAGTCCTGGTTTTTCTTTCAGGCTCCGGATTCCTTTGATGAAAAAGTAATGAAGAAGGCCTGGAAGGAAGACACTTTTCAGCATATCTCAGATGTACAAAAGCTGCTCGCATCCCAGGTGATATTCTCTGCTGATGCACTCCATCCCGCCATAAAGGAATGGGTTGAGAGCCGTGAAATTGGATTCGGGAAGCTCATGAATCCTCTCAGACTAATCCTGGTTGGAGCAAACCTCGGACCAGGCTTAATGGATATGATGGAAGTTTTGGGTAAGGATGAGGTTCTTAAGCGCATTAATACTGGATTGGTTGATATCCCGGCAATGTTGTAAATTTGGTAATATGAAAAGGCAGATATTACTCATTGTTATTCTACTGATTGCTCTGACAGCCTGTGAAAAGGAGGAGCAGGAGAAGGCGGAGCGAGGCTATATTATTGCCACAAAGAGCATCCGGGATTATACTCCGGGGGATATTCAGGGCTTACTGGACTTCAATAAATTTCAGGTCCCATTTACCCTTGAACATGATGTAAAGGCTGTAAAAATCGCCTATATGACACCCGATCCGGCCGGAAAGCTGGTAAATGCAACCGGTGGAATATATATTCCCAAGACTAGCGGAGAGTTTCCCATCATTTGCTTTCAGCATGGTACCCAGACCCATAAGGTGCTGGTTCCTTCCCTTGGAGCCGGGAATTCTGACGCCGGACTGGCAGGAGCTGTGGCTGCCTCCATGGGATATATCGTTGTTGCCGCTGATTATCTCGGACTCGGAGAATCGGAGATGGTGCCTCCATACCTGCTGGCTGAAAACTCAGCAACCACGGTGATCGATATGCTTAGGGCAAGTCTTTCATACCTTTCAACCCAGGGGATAAGTACCAATGAAAACCTCTACCTGACAGGCTATTCCCAGGGCGGGCATGTGACCATGGCTACTCTTCATGAAATGGAGAAAAACTATGCGGATGAATTTCAGGTAACTGCCTCAGCCCCTCTTGCAGGACCATATGATCTGAAAGCAACCATTGACACAATTTTCAAATGGGGAACTTACCAACAGCCCATTTTAATGGCCTATCTCCTTAACTCCTATAATCATTTTTACGGATGGGACAGGCTCACAGAATTCTTTAAGGAGCCCTATGCATCTGATATTCCTGGATATTTTGATGGCTCGTATTTTATGGATGCCATTAACAATCAGCTTCCCCAATCACTGGACGAACTGTTACAGGAGAAATTTATTACTGATTACAAGGGGAATGGGGAAACTGAACTGAAAGATGCCATCCAGGAGAACTCCCTGTTGAATTTTACTCCCTCTGCTCCGGTCCTTCTGATACATGGGGATGCAGACATGACGGTTCCCTTCTCAAATACGGCCTCAGCCCTGGATTTCTATAGAAGCAATGGGAAAACGAAT
>JAUUZM010000076.1 GCA_030589965.1 Bacteroides sp. | reverse complement strand
GGATGAAGGACACTATGATAGGGTTTCATTTTCGCCGGACCAATGAACAGGTCCCAATTCAGTGTGTCGGGAGGCCATTCACCTTTAGCCGGACGTTGTAGCCCCTGTGGCCATATTGGACGGTTTGTCCAGGCATGAACCTCTTTAACTTCTCCTATGAGTCCATCCCATATCCATTCGCACATCTGGCGAATTCCTTCACCGGAATTTCCCTGGTTACCCATCTGAGTTGCTACTTTGTATTCCTTGGCAATCCGGGTCATTTCACGGGACTCCCAGACAGAGTGGGTAAGGGGCTTTTCACAATACACATGTTTTCCCATTTTCATGGCATTGATGGATATCACGGCATGATTATGGTCAGGAGTTGCAACCACGACGGCATCAATACTGTCACCTATTTTATCAAACATCACCCTCCAATCCCAGAACTTTTGAGCATCAGGGAATTGATTAAACATGGATTTTGAGTATTTCCAGTCCACATCACAAAGGGCTACAATATTCTCACTGCTAACCGACTTTATATCAGAGCCTCCTTTGCCACCTATTCCGATCCCTGCAATATTCAATTTGTCGCTGGGTGCCTTATGTCCCATCCCTGCAATTACATTGCTGGGAAGAATTGTAAAACCTGCTGTTGCAGCTGCAGATGTTGCAAGAAACTTTCTTCTTGAAACTTTTGAAGATTTGTCCTTGGAGCTTTCCTTTTTCATAATCTTACTTTATTTGATTAGTTAAAATTATTGGTTTCTGTAACTAGTTACTGATTGTTTTTAAAGATTGGTAATTTTGATTTCCTAAACCATGTTCAAAATTTATCCCAATATACTAATTCTCCTTAATATTTTTTTATTTTTAGTCCCTCATATCTATGGTAAATGGCACACTCCGCCGAAAAGTACATCAGCGACCTTATAGCTCAGGGTGAACATCAGCAACTGGATTTCAAATTTGAGATCAACGATGCCAGGAAAATAGCCCGTACCCTTTCTGCCTTTGCCAATACTGATGGAGGAAAACTTCTAATTGGAGTAAAGGACAATGGTAAGATAGCAGGGATCCGTTCGGAGGAAGAATATCATATGATAGAGGCTGCCGCAGAAATGTACTGTAAGCCAGAATTGATTTTTGAATCTCGAAAGTGGAACATTCTTGGAAAAACTATTCTGGAAGTTACCATCCAAACAATTACCCACCGGCCCTGCATGGCCCAATCCGACAATGGAAAATGGCTTGCGTATGTAAGGGTTGAAGATCAGAACATTAAAGCCAATGCTGTTCTTCTTAAAGTTTGGCAAAAGGAGAGAAGAACAAAAGGCATACTTATAAAATACAGCAAGACGGAAGAGGTATTACTGGATTATCTGGAAGAAAATGATGACATCAGCCTTTCAAAGTTTTGTCGAATAAGCAAGATCTCCAGGCAACAGGGGGAAGAGGTTCTGGCAAAGCTGATCAGCCTTGAAATACTTGAAATCAAAATCAGCGAGATGGGAGCTGTATATAGCCGGCCTACTTTTCAATCTTAATCAACTCTGAGTAACCTGTAAGTTTTCCACTTTTGTTAAAGGTTTCAGTCCGAACGGCTCCAACGTCTTTTGCGATCCACTCAATGCCCTTGGAACGCATATCTATCATGGCATCAGTCAAAACATCGTAACTCACCTTATAACATTCGAATGTACCTGCTTCAGTGGTGATTTTTTCTATTGCCTCAACTTTCCTGTTATGCACTGTTGTTACCATATTCATCATAGCCATACCTTCAATAGTAAGGCTGATTTTTCCATCCTTTAAAACATCACCTGCTTTCATATTGGCAGGAAACTCAAGGTTCTCACCCTCAATGGTAAATTCATAATCCCCAACAGCAGCAAGCATTTCTTCATTCAGATAATTGTCCATACTGAATGTAAAAATACCGTCCCTGCATTCCATGGTCAGATCTGCGGTCATTATTTCTTCATCCTTCTCATCAAAGAATGTGCTGCTAATTGTAATGCTGACTGCTCCTCCTTCGGTTTGTTTATCTATAACCTCCTGTCTGGTAGTTCCGGCTGCCTTAGATTTCTTATCATAATGTTTCATCTCTATTATGGTCCCCTTTTCCATCGGGTAGAAAAAAGTACATTCCTGAGCTTTCAGTGGGACAGCCATAACAAGAATTACAAATGCTGCCAGCAAAAATGAATTTTTCATTGAAGTAGTTTTTATGGGTTTTTAACTTAGAAATTGTGATTAGCTATGTGACTCAAAATACAAAAAATAATTCAATCCCAAAATTACCTGTTCCCGGTCCGGCTGCTGGAATAGCTTACGAAATACACTCCTGTAAAAACAAGCAAGGCGGATATTACTTTTACAAGGGAAATTGTATCCTGTCCGAGGAAGAGGGCAACTACAGATGCAATTACAGGCTGTGAATAAATATAGATGCTGACTGTGATGGGTTTAACATACTTCAAACTGTAATTATTCAATAGATAGGCAAAAAATGTAGTCGCGATAATGACAAAAATGACCGACAATAAAATCTCTCCTGGCAATGATCCCCATTCCACCTCCAGAAAACCCGGAATCCCCGGTGCGCTTATCAATAGAAGTCCAAATAGAAAAATCCATTTCATGACGGTGACAGGGCGATACTTTGTCAGCATGGGTTTGATGATCGCCAGATAAATGGCATAGGAGGTGGCATTTCCTATAATCATTAGATTCCCGAGAATATTATCGTTCCCGAAGCTCAATCTACCACTGTAAGTAATCAGGAGAATGGCCCCGGTAGCCCCGGCAGCAATACCTGCGATCTTAAACGAAGTAATGGGTTCCTTCAACATTATCCTTGCGATCACCATAACAAGGATAGGCACGCCTGTCATGATTATGGCAGCATCGATGGGACTGGTAAGACTAAGTCCATTTATAAACAGAGACTGGTTAACTGCTACTCCAAATACAGCAGCGATGATTAAAAGCAAAAGATCCTTCCGGTCAATCTTTTCCCGGGGCAACAATAATCCTAATGTCCAGAATAAAAGACATGCTCCTGCAATCCTGGCAAACACCAGGGCAAAGGGAGACATATATAGAGGAATGATCTGTTTGGCTACGGCATAGGTTACGCCGTAAATCAGGTTGGCACCGATCAGTGCAAGATGTGCCCTTACTCTTTCATTCAAAACTAAACTTGTATGGTTGCAAGAATAGATTCAAAGATTGCTTTTCCATCGATGTTGCCAAGTTCCATATCTGCAGCACGCTCGGGATGGGGCATCATGCCGAAAACGTTTTTGTTTTCATTGCAAACACCAGCAATATTTTCTAAACTTCCGTTCGGATTTGCCTCCTGGGTGATGGTTCCGTTCTCATCACAGTACCTGAAAAGGATCTGGTCGTTCAACCTCATGTGCTTCAGGGTATCATCATCGGCATAGTACCTGCCTTCACCATGGGCGATGGGTATTTTATATGCAATATTCTTACTCAACAGATTCGTGATGATCGTATTATCATTATCTGGTTTCAAATAAACGTTCTTGCAGATAAATTTCTGGGTGTCATTATGAAGAAGTGCTCCTGGCAGGAGACCTGCTTCACATAAAATCTGAAAACCATTGCAAACTCCAAATACAAATCCTCCTTCCCGCGCAAAGCGGATAACATTATCCATGATTGGGGAAAACCTTGCGATTGCCCCGGAACGCAAATAATCTCCATAGGAAAAACCACCAGGCAGGATGACTGCATCAACTCCCTGAAGATCTGTGTCTTTATGCCATAATTCTACTACTTCCTGTCCCATCAGATCGCTTAAAACATAGATCATGTCATGGTCACAATTTGATCCCGGATAGATAACAACTCCAAATTTCATATGTCAATAAATGTGGGTAAATGAACGGGGCTAAAGATAGATAAAAAAGCTATATTTGACTACTACCAAAATCTTACTGATACTCTTGTAAATCTTACATGGATATTGAAAATCAGGATATACAGGCATTTATTGAAACAGTAAAGTCTCAGTCTGATTATGATTTTTCGGATTATTCCGATAAGTCCTTGAAAAGACGCCTTTCTAAAATCCTGTTGGATCGTAAGCTATCCCTGGAAGTTCTTCTGGAAAATATCAGGGCAGATGATGATCTCCTTGAGAAGATAGTGAAAGATATTACAGTGAACACGACTGAACTATTCAGGGATCCTGCAGTCTGGCATTCACTCCGTTTTGATATTCTTCCCAGATTTCAGCAGCAGTCCAACATCAAAATCTGGCACCCGGGATGCTCAACCGGACAGGAAGTTTTTTCAATGATGATACTGTTGAACGAACTGGGATTATTACAAAAAACCCATTTATATGCATCGGATCTGAATGAGGATGTAATGGAGGTAGCCAAGCAGGGAATATATAAATACCGGTTCAATGAAGGTTATCTTGATAATTTTGACTCAGTGATCCGTGAGAATCCCAGAGTAAATGACAGTTACTTTGATGTACCCTATTCCAAGTATTTCCATGTTGATAAGACCCGGGATAATCTTCGAATGAATAAGCAAATGCTGACAAAGCCAGTTTACGTAAAGCATGACCTTGTCCGGGACCCAAATCCATTCGGAGAAGTGTTTGACCTTATTATATGCCGGAATGTAATTATTTACTTTAATTATGAATTGCAGAACAAAGTATTTAAATTGTTCATGGATAATATGAGTCCTGGTTCCTGCCTGGTGCTGGGAGTACATGAATCTATACTAGGCCCCTTCGCTTCAAGGTTTGACAAAAAATTTCAGGCATACTTTAAAAAATGAACCTGAATAACACATCCATACGATCCAGGTTTTTCCTTTTGCTGGTATGCACGGTTTTATTCTGGCTGCTTGCGGGTTTCATAATACTCAGCCAGATTGAAAAACTGGGGAACTATCAGGAAACTTCAATTTCCATTTCATCTCTGCAGCAAAAGATTCTTGGACTGGAAAATTCAATTCGCACTTTCTATAATAATGACATTAAATCAGGAAGCTTTCATGAATCTGGAAGATCCGAAGGCTTGAGCAGGTTTAACAGTACTTATCTGGAGACGTATACTTTACTGAATGATTTGAAAAACTCCCCTGTACTGGCGAATGATATTTTTATCTGGCAAAAACTCGATCACATAGCTGAATTTCTCAGTACAGTTAATGAGTCTAAGGAGGCTATTAGGGAAAAATCACGAACCAGGGGCTGGGAGAACTATGGCCTGAGCGGCAACCTTATCGAACAAATGGAGACAATAAACTCAGGCATCCCGGCGGAGATTGAACAACAAACACCCGATGTCCTTACTGGGCTCAGATTGTACCTTGTTTACCCGGAAAGCGGACAACTCAATTCATTGCTCAACCAGGTAAATATGATTGAATCATCTCTGCCTCCTGCAGACCCCGCTCAACAAATTTCCGAGACCGCTAACCTCAGGGGGTTCCTGAGTAGTGTCAGGGGCCTTATGATACTTGATCTTGAATTGGGATTAACAAGACATGAGGGTTTGCAGAACCATATCTACAGTACATTGATTGTCTTGAAAGAAGAAACAGATGCCCTGGGAGGTTTATGGAATCTTAAGAGAGCGGCCAAATTCAGGCAAATCAGGATGAGCATTATTATCATTATCCTGATAAGCACCATCCTATTTGGGACCATATTATCCCTGTTCAGCAAATCCATAAAACAACATTTAGGAGAACTAAAGCACTCAACCCAGGAACTGATGCAAGGAAGATTCCCAGAAGGTATTTTTTACAGAGGGAAAACTGAATTTTCAGAGATTTCCACTCAGCTAAACCGGTTTATTGCGAGTTTAAAAAACAAATCCTTATTTGCCTCCAGGCTCGCGGAAGGAATAGAAACTGAACCTCTGGAGGTCCTCAGCCGGGATGACAGTCTTGCAAATTCCCTTATTAACCTGGAAAAAAGCCTGCTGGCTGCTAAAACAGAGGAAGCCAGGCACCAGGAATCAAGAGAGCAAAGAAGGTGGATCAATGAAGGGGTTGCTAAATTCGGTGAAATCCTCCGAATCTATAATAAGGACATCTCATCTCTCAGTGAAAATGTGATACGGGAACTTGTCAATTACCTTGAAGCAAGTGCTGGAGGATTTTTTCTTCTGGATTCCGTAAGTAAGGAAGCCAGATTTGACATGATTGCAACTTTCGCCTATGACCGAAAGAAGTATTTGGATAAGAGCTATGAACCTGGCGAGGGACTCGTAGGTACCTGTGCGATAGAACAAGACATAATTTTTCTGACTGAAATACCTGATGATTATATTAACATTTCCTCAGGATTCGGAGAGAGTAAACCCAGTTGCCTTTTGTTGGTTCCACTATTGCTTGAAGATGTAACACTGGGTATTATCGAAATTGCTTCATTGAAAAGGTTCGCTCCTTTTGAAATTGAGTTTGTAAATAATCTTGCAGAAAGCATTGCCTCAGCTGTTTCAACCGTACAGATGAACATGCGCACCTCCCAACTCCTTGAACAATCACAGAAACAGGCCCGGGAAATGGCCAAACAAGAAGAGGTTATGCGCCAGAATATGGAGGAACTGCAGACGACCCAGGAAGAATCAGCCCGCCGGGAATCCGAAATTTCCGGGATTCTTAACGGGATTCATAATTCTGCCCATGTCGCGGAGTTTAATATAGATGAAGAACTCATAAGTATTAATGATAAGTTCCTCCAACTTCTGGAATCACAACGCAGCCAGCTGTTAGGGAAAAAATACCATGAAATTATTGGTGTCAGCAGGCATACAGATTCTTTTAAGGATTTCTGGCAGGATATAAGGGACGGAAAGACAGTGACCAGGATCGATAAGCTTTCATTGTTAACAGGACATGATATATGGCTGCGTCAGACATTCTCCCCTATTATCGATTCTGAAGGGATACTCCACAAGGTCCTTAATATAGCTGCTGATATTACAGAAACAGTTGTACAAAAGGAGTCGCTTGAACAAAAATCCAGCGAAATCAGCCGGGCGAATATTGAAATGAGATCTTTCAGCGATGCTGTAGATAAGGCACTTATAAAATGTGTGTTTTCACCAGCCGGACAAGTCCTTGAGTTGAACGAGAATTTTGAGCATATCACCGGATATACCGAAAAGGAAATGCTTGGTAAAAACAACCGGGGTTTCCTTCAAAGAGTAGAAAAAGAACAATTCGACAAAATATGGGAGGATATGCTGAAGGACAAGCCCTACAGCGGTGTTATACGTCGAACCAAACCCACCGGTGAAGAAGTCTGGTTAATGTCCACCTTTACTCCGGTGAAAGACGAGAATGGAAACATTTTTAAGATTTTTCTGCTTGGACAGGATATAACAGAACGAAAGCTAAAATACCAGTTACTTGAAGAAGCCAATAAGGAAATAGACCGGCTGAGAAAAGAACTGGATGAGCGCTGAGATATATGTTCACCGTCAGCATCCTTGAAGCAAGAACCCTTATTCGTGCCGTTAAAAAAGCCAGCGGAAGAGATCTGTCCGGCCTGGCCATGGCATCCTTCAGATATCGATTATCCCTGATTCTACATTCCTATAAACTAGATAACATTGATTCCCTTATTGCCACAATTCAAAAGGATTCCGATAATCTGGACAGGCTGATCAGTGATATTTCAATTGGATCACCGGACATGTTCAGAAATCCCGACCTCTGGATTCATATCAGGGAAAATCTTCTGCCCATTATTTTTGCGTCCAGGCGGTACCCTGAGGTTTATATTCCTCAATGTGTAACAGGGGACGAACTGTATACCCTTGCAATATTTCTTAAGGAAGCTGGACTGGATTATAAGGTCGACCTGATAGCCACCTGCCCTGATCAGAGAATAAAAGATCAAATCTTAAATGGAGAATTGCTTAATTCCAGGTTTAAAAATAGCAAAGATAATTTTGAGGTGTATAATCCTGATTTGACTTTTGAGGAATACACCGAAACACTTCAAGGAAAAAAATACATCAAGAAAGAACTCCTGGAAGGTATTGAAGTTAAAATACAGGGAGATGATGAACCCTTCTGTTCTGAAAAAACGGCCCTGGTCATTTACCGAAACCGGATGCTCTATCAAAATGCTGAAATGCAATACAAAACTTTAAGGAAATTGCTCTCAGATATGGAAAAAGGAACCTGTTTTATAATAGGAATGGGGGAATCGATAGACGGATTCGGACTTGAACAATATTACAAAGATCTATCATCTGATTTTAAAATATACATTAAAAAGGATGTCCACTAAGGCGTTAATAATCGGAGGGTCTGCAGGCAGTTTCCAGATAGTGATCCGCATTCTGGAACTCTTCCGGCCTGATCTTCCCATACCGGTATTCCTATGCCTTCACCGCCTGAAGCAAGTACGTAAAGGCTTTGAGGAAACCCTGAATTACAATGCCTCCCTCCCGGTCAGGGAGCCAATGGACAAAGAATATATCAGACCAGGGAAAATATACCTGGCACCTTCTAATTATCATATGCTGATCGAAAAAGACCTGACGATTGCCCTTTCAACTGAGGCAACAGTACATCACTCAAGACCTTCCCTGGATGTATTTTTCTCCTCCGCTGCAGATGTGTATGGTCCCGGTCTCCTGGCGCTCCTCCTTTCAGGGGCAAACCAGGATGGGACGGAGGGTATTGCTGAAGTTAAAAGAAACGGAGGGACGGTTGTTATCCAGGATCCGGATGATTGCGAGATCAGCACCATGTGCGAGTCTGCGATTAAATTAACAAAACCGGACCAGATATTAACAGTTTCTAAGATTATTGAATTCGTATCTTTGCTATAATATGGGGAAAGGAGATCGATACAGGATTGTTATAATAATTTCATTTATCTCATTGATTTTATGTTCTCTTATTCTGCTTATCAGTCTATGGAATAAACTAAGTATGAATCCTGGTATTCATGTTGGTCCATCCCTGTACATCCTGCTTGTTATTATTATCCTCCTTGCAATTCTTATCTTCACCTTGCATCTGCTCGAAGAGCGGCAGATCCTGTATCCTCATGAATCAAAGGAGGAGTATATACCGCCCGGGAATCAGGGAATAGACCAATCTCCTGAACCATTCAAAACTCCATTTGAGGTTGACCTGGATGAAATCGCAGAAAACATTATCCCACGTATTAATACGAAGGAATCAATTGAAGATTTCAGTGAGAAAATTCTCCAGAACCTGGTCAAGCATTTTGATTTCGTACAGGGTATTATCTATCTGAAAGACAATAAAACAAATGAATTCAGATCTGCCTGCACATACGCATACACATCAGATAGTGATCCTGCTCCGTTTAAGGCAGGAGAAGGTATTACCGGACAGGTTGCCAAGAATAAAGCCATGGTGAACATAACATCCATTCCGGAAGGATATCTCCAGGTTCAGTCCGGTCTCGGAAGCTCCTCTCCTGATAACCTGCTGATCATTCCCCTGCTACTGAATAAGGAAACTATCGGGATCATTGAACTGGCATCCTTCCACTTCCTTGATAAGGAAACTGAATGGACTTTTAAAAACCTTTCCAAGATCATTGGGAATTCCCTAGTTACCAAACTAAAATCAGCCGGGAAAAGATGAGAAAATTTTCCAAAAATTGGACCTATGTCCTGGCTGTAACAGTTGGATTACTCTTCATTCTGCTGACCATAAGCATCATCAGTCTGAGCGATGGTCTTCATATCAATACCCGAAATCTTGTACAGATTCATAAAACACACCCGGAGATTATCATCCTGTATATTCTGCCCTTTCTTACTGCCGGAGGGGTCTTCATCCATTTCCGGAGGAAGGATCAGGATAGAGATTATTTCTACCGGATAATAGACAAGCGGGATGATACGATAAACCGGAATGCACTTTTTGCCAAGGAGATTGGTGAAGGGAATTATTCTGTTGATATCAGCCCTTCCGGGGAAACAGATATTCTTGGGAAATCACTCCTTGTGATGAAGGAAAACCTGGTGGCCAATCATGATAAGGAATCTATCCAGAACTGGGTTACGGAGGGAAAAAACCTGGTTTCCAATATTCTTCGGATGTATAATAAGCTGGAAGAGTTAGGGGATCATGTACTTGAGCACCTGGTCAAATACATCGACGCCACTCAGGGAGCTGTGTACCTGTATAATGAGGATAATGAAACATTGGTCAACCTTTCAACCTATGCTTATAAAAGGAAGAAGCATATCACCCAGGAATTCAGTGTTGGATATGGTTTGATAGGCCAGTGTGCCTATGAAAAAGATTATATCTACCGGACCGAGATACCAGAAGATTATTTTACGATTACATCGGGACTCCTTGGCGAAAAGAGGCCGGCAAGTCTGCTGATAGTACCCCTTATTTCAGAGGATATGCTTCAGGGCGTTGTTGAAATAGCTTCGCTGAATCCTGAAATCCCGGATCAGACCATAACTCTGGTTCAGGAATTGGGAAGTATTATCGC
>JAUUZM010000003.1 GCA_030589965.1 Bacteroides sp. | reverse complement strand
TTCATCATTTCAACAACCTCGTTGATAATTCCCATAGATTCAGGTTTAATGCTGGCCTTCCCTATTTCAAAACGGATCCCGTTTGCGATGATCTTACCATCCTGCATTACCCGCTCGTAATATTTAATACCGCCTTCAGCTATACGGATATTCTTGAAGTACATCGGGTAATCATCAGAAGCATGGTAACTATAGAGTGTAATACCGCTTGGATTCACATCCTGCCGGGGAATATTGATTAGCCTGGTGTCATCCATATATGCTTTGAATTTTCCATTGGTGTAAGCCACTGCTATGTGGATCCAACGATTTCTTTCCATGTCATCTCCCGGATACTTGCTTTCCGACCCATAGATGGATAATTCACTGGGACTGATTTCCAGTTGGTACTGAAGTCCATCAGGCCTTTTCTGGTTTTTACTGTCATATAACCACATTTCAGTCCATCCGCCGGTACCTCCCATGAATACATCAAATTCAATGGTAAATACGTCGGGCAGGTAATCAGAATCAGAGTTATCAAGGTATGGGATAATGGTAGGTTGTCCGCCACGAAGCATGATAACTTTTTCTCCATCCAGTTCAGCAATCTCAGCAACACCTTGTTTCAGATCCCATCGAGAAGGAAATTCCCCGTTTTCTTCCTCCACAAGATTATCTTCGAAGATTACCTTGTCTCCCGGGACAAAATCGTACTTCGCCCAGTTTAATACCCCGGTGGGGGATGCGGCATCAGTTGCTGTCACAGCATTAGTACTCTCTGGAGATTCAGAACCGGTACTCATAGTAGCCGGTTGCATGGTGGCTCCATCGCTTCCTTCAGTGGATTTTTTCTTTCCCCCAAAGAGCTGATTAAGCCCTTCATCAAGTTTTTTATCAACTTCCTTTTCAGTCTTTTTCTCAGTTTTTTGTCTTGCCTTTTTCAAAAGGTTGATCTGGCTTTGGGCCGGGAAAGATATCATCAGACAAAGGGCAAGAAGCAATGGTTTGCTTAGATATTTCATGATCAGGGGTATTTATTCTCCGATCAAGTTATAAAAAAAAAAAGATCTTGTCAACCAGATAAATGACAGGAGTTAAAGAGGAAGTTCAATATTCACCCGTAAGGAGTCGAGAAACTCCTTTAATGATTCGAAATCTCTGTCCTTCACAATTTCAATAAGCATGGCCAGCTGAGTTCTGATCTTCTCAACCTGATCGATGGTAAAGGGATTAAACAGAATCTCGGAAAGCAGGTAATCATCTTCGGAGAGTACACCCTGGGCTACATCCATATGTTTGCGAAAAGTCGTACCGGGAGCCTCTTGCTTTTTCATACAGGCTGCAAAAACCAGGGAAGATGAAAAGGGTACTGAGAGGCAGTAGGCAATTGTTTCATCATGATCTCTGAAATTATATTCATAGATATTCAATTTAAGGGATTTGTAGAATTTCCTGAGAAACTCCTTTCCCTCTTCATCTGATTCACTGATTATAATTGCATTTTCATTGCTGAGATCCTTGATATTTGCGAAAGTTGGACCAAACATAGGGTGAGTGGATATAAACCTTCGACCGGAATTTTTATAATACTCCTGTATCCCATTTTTGACTGAAGTAATATCAGCTATGATGCATTCTTTTGGCAAATAGGGATCAACTTCCCTGAAAACTTCGATGGTATGATTCAGGCTAACAGCATTAATAAGCAGGTCTGGCTGAAAGTCACGTATCTCTTCAAGACGTAGAAAACGGTGAGAATTAAAGAAGTACTTTAATTTGGTTTTATCCCTGTCAAAGACAGCCACATCATAATCCAGGCAGAGTGATTCAACAAGCCAGGCACCCATTTTCCCGGCACCGAGAACTACTATTTTTTGCATATTCAGGAATTTACTTTTTTTATCTGCTGTTCCAGCAGCATCAGATCTGCCATTACTATGGCGGCAGCAGCTTCCAGCACCGGTGGTACCCGGAGTGCAATACATTTATCATGCCTTCCCTCGATAACAAGGTCTTCCATCTTTCCGGATTTCATATTCATGGTTCGCTGGGACTGTGAAGTACTGGAGGCAGGTTTTATAGCTACCCGGAATACGATGTCATTCCCATTGGATATCCCCCCGTTGATTCCCCCGGCAAAATTGGTTTCTGTTTTTCCTGTTTGATCTATAATATTATCATTATGCTCCGTACCTCTCATTCCGGCAGCGGTAAATCCGGATCCGAATTCGATCCCCTTGGTTGCCGGGATGGCAAATACTATGTGGCTGAGAGCAGACTCAACAGAATCAAAGAAGGGTTCTCCCATTCCAATCGGAACATTCTTAATGGTACATTCAAGCAGTCCGCCAATAGAATCATTCATTTCAACTGCCTTATCTACTGCCTTTTCTATGTCCGGGTCCCCTCCGGCTTCTATCAGGCTGGCTTTGATCTTAACCTCACCGAGCATCTTTTTTGCCAGAACACCAGCAGCAACGAGTCCAAGTGTCAGCCTTCCTGAAAAATGTCCTCCTCCCCTATGGTCCTGGAATCCACCAAACTTTTGGGATGCAACGTAGTCTGCATGTCCAGGCCTGGGCACATCTACGAGTTTGGAATAATCTGAAGAGCGTACGTTTTTATTTTCGAACAGGATGGTAATAGGAGCGCCCGTAGTATGCTCCTTATAAACACCACTGAAAAGGGCCGGCAGATCGTCCTCCTTCCTGGGAGTTGTACCTTTGGCCCCGCTCTTTCTGCGTGAAAGATCCTGAATGAAATCTTCCGGACTCAAAGGGATTCCAGCCGGTGCACCGTCAATAAGAACTCCTGCTCCGGAACCATGAGATTCTCCGAATATGCTGATTCTGAATATTCTGCCAAAACTATTCATTGTATTGTGTCTTTTTTACCTGTTCGGGATTGCTCTGTGGATCTGGTTAATCAGCTCATAAAGTTTCTCCTTGCTGACCTGTCCCGGAGCTGTCTGACGTTCATTGTCCGGTGATGCAAATGTAAATTCAGCCCCCAGAAATGGTGCTGCTATCCTTGTAATCAGTCCAAGTTTACCCATCCCGATTACCACCATTCTGGCATCCTCCTGGTAACTGCCCATAAGGGACCGCACATCCTTCTGCTCCTTGATCTGGCAGGCTATCTTTACAACATCTGCCCCAGCCTTTTTGCAGGAGGCAACAATCTTTTTCAAATTGGCAGCATCTGGAGTATGATCAAAATTATGATACGATATAATTACATCTCTGCCGTGTTCCCTTGCCTCTTTAATTAATTCATTCCTATAGTTAGTGTCTGCTTCCAACTCAATATCAATATAATTTGCACCTGATTTTATAGCTGTAAGCATGGTCTGCATCTGCCGATCAGGGTCACCGGAATCCGGACGATAGGTGGCAATGGATTTTCTTGCTGAACTGACTACTTCATCCACCTGAAATGGACTTAGATCCAGGAGGTCGAACCGGAATTCAACAAATGGCTCTTTGCGGGTAAATGCCAGGCATTCCTCAAAATCCATATGTGAGAGACTAACACAAATCATCTATCCAGTTTTTAAGCTCCGATAATGTTACCTCCCGAATAATAGCTTTTCCTATTGATTCCAGTAGAATGAGACTAATTGAATCACCTCCACGTTTCTTATCATTTTTCATTACTTCGAATACCTCAGTGCATAAGCCCTTATAGGTAACCGGTAATCCATAAAGCAGAATCAGATCCCGCAACCGCTTAACTTCTGCTTCTGTGATTAGTCCCATTTTCTGAGATAGCCTGGCTGCCATTACCATTCCAATTCCAACAGCTTCACCATGCGGTAAACCGCTCAGCTTTTCATAGGCATGAGCAAAAGTATGTCCGAAATTTAATTTTTTTCTTTCACCTGACTCATTTTCATCATTCGAAACGATTTCAGACTTTGCACGGGCACTAACTCCAACGATTTCTTCCATAATCCCCGGATCATGAGCCAGTGCCTGCTCATGGTTTCTTTCCAAAAACTCAAAAAAATCCTGATCTAATATCGCTCCATACTTTATAACCTCTGCAAAACCCATCCTGAATTCTGAGGGCTCCAGCGTATTTAGCATTTCAGGATCGCAAATCACAAAATCTGGTTGACGAATAATCCCGACCATGTTCTTGTAACCCTCATAATTAACCCCGTTCTTCCCTCCGATGCTAGCGTCTACCTGTCCGAGTAATGTGGTGGATACAAAGCCGAAACTCAATCCCCTTAAATAAGTAGAAGCAATATATCCGGCGAGGTCAGTAACTATTCCTCCCCCGATGCCCAGAATAAATGATTGCCGGTCGATCTCGTTTCGGATCAACTTCTCATATATTTCTGAAGCTGAATTGAGGGTCTTTGATGATTCCCCTGCTTTGACAGAAATGATTAACCCTTCTGGAAATGAATCAGCGTAATGTGCTGCCACATTCTCATCCGTAATAATAACAAGTGGTTTATCTGGAAGGTAGGTTGAAATATTACGAAAGGTTTCTCCAACCAGAATCCTGGAAGTTTTACCTGATGTATTTAGTGTTATTTCCCTCATGACATGGTTTCTGGTGGACTATTCCATTCCAGAATCAATATTCATAATTTTGGCCTGATGATTAATTGATTCCTGGTGAATAGCACGGAAAACACGGGTTATAAAATCATTGCTCAATCCTTTTTCCAGTCCCATTTCCAGACGATTGTTTAAAATACTATCCCAACGTTTGGACTGAAGGATGGCCACGCCTTGTTCTTTTTTATATTCCCCTATCTGGTCCGCTATTTGCATCCTATTCTCAAAGATATCAATAATTTGATCATCCAATTTATCGATTTCAGCCCTGAGTTCCCCAATTGTCAGGGCAAGTCCATTCTCTAAATCCCTTTTCCTGAGGACAATCTTATCAAGAAGAATTTTCAGATCAGCGGCGGTAATCTGTTGCTTTGCATCGCTCCAGGCTTTGTCAGGATCGGGATGAGATTCAATTATAATCCCATCAAAATTTAAGTCCATCGCCTCCTGTGAAACCTCAAGGAGCCGCACCCTGTTTCCACAAATATGGCTGGGATCAGTAATAACCGGAAGGTTTGGAATCCTTCGCTTTAATTCGATGGGAATCTGCCAATGTGGGTGATTCCTATATTCAGATTTGGCAAAAACTGAGAACCCCCTGTGTATGGCCATTATCCTTTTAATACCTGCCCTGTGAAGCCTTTCGATAGCACCTATCCATAACTCCACATCTGGATTTACAGGATTCTTTACCAATACTGGGATATCCACCCCTTGAAGGGTATCAGCTATTTCCTGAACAGCAAATGGATTGGCTGAGGTTCTCGCTCCTATCCAGATTATATCAACGCCGTATTTCAGGGCTTCGTAAACATGTTTTACATTGGCCACCTCGGTGGATGTCAACATTCCTGTTTCCTCCTTCACACGTTTCAACCAGGGTAGTCCGGTCGATCCAACACCCTCAAAGGCATTGGGACGGGTACGGGGTTTCCATATACCTGCACGGAATATTTTGATCCCCATGGAGGACAAGTTTTTTGCAGATGTTAATACCTGTTCTTCGGATTCTGCACTACAGGGACCGGCAATGACAATCGGTCTTTCTGATATTTCAGGCAGGTCTGATATGGGTTGTATATCCAAATCTACTATCATTTCTATAAACTATTTAAACATTAACGATTGATTTTCCTCTCTTGTACTCACCAAGAATTCCAAGGTCAGATGTAAAAGGTTTTATGGCTTCAACAGATTGCAGGTAAAGCTTATAATCTGCAATCTCAACATCAATATAAAAGTGGTATTCCCAGTCCTCCCCGATGATAGGCATGGATTGAATTTTGGAGAGGTTAATATCATAATACGAGAGGATGGACAGGATTTTTGACAGGCTGCCAATATCATGAGAGAGTGCAAAATGAAGAGATGCCTTGTTTACATCTTCCTTTGAAACAATATCATGCTGTCCATTTCCCAGTATAAGGAACCTGGTATAGTTTTTTTTGTTGGTTTCAATGCTGGAGGCGATTATCTCCAGCTCATATTTTTCAGCTGCCAGCTTTGAAGCAATGGCTCCCACCCCATCCAGGTTTTCATCCCGGATTTTTTTGGCACTTAGGGCGGTATCCATACTTTCAATTAATCTGATATCATCGTATTGATCAAAAAATACCTGGCATTGCAGGATGGCCATTGGATGGGAGAAAACTTCATTCAGATCAGAAATTTTCTGTCCGGGTAATGCTACCAGGTTCTGACGGATCCTCATATAAACTTCACCAATGATGTTCATGGGTGAATCCTTCAGAAGACTGTAATTGGGGAGTATACTGCCTGCAAGGGAATTTTCAATAGCCATTATCCCGTAGTCAGCCTTGTCAGCCTTCAGTGCAGCCATGAGATCATTAAAAGTATCCCTGGGCAGTATTTCTACAGTGTCATTGTCAAAATACTGAAGCGCAGCGATCTCATGAAATGCTCCGTACCCGCCTTGTATTACTATTCGTTTTGTCATCCTTATAAAATAAAAAACCCGGTTTGTAAGACCGGGATGTTATCATTCATATATTGAATTTCACATTGAACCCGGTCCGGATCGAATCCAGAAAAAGTAAAAGAAATAATATGTGAAAACGTTCAGGTTCATAAACAAAAAAAAGTCCCGGGAAAACGGGACTTTTGAATACATTCTTTATCCAAATGTCCCTTCAGGTCAGTTGAAATAAAAATAGTTATATTCAAAAATCTTTTTCATTTTCCTAATATTGGGTAAACCTAAGTATTCTTTTCAAAAAATACAAATGCCGGATAAAAATATCAAGCGGGAAACAAGGATAGAGGCAGTGATTGATTACTTTATGAAGACTATGCCGGAACCGGAAACGGAGCTTAGTTATGAGGATCCCTATGAACTAATCGTATCAGTAATTCTTTCAGCCCAATGCACCGACAAGAGGGTTAACATGATAACTCCCGCATTGTTCAGAAAGTTTCCCGGTCCGCAAGAACTGGCCAGGGCAACCCAGGAGGAGGTGTTTGAACTTATTCGCAGCTGCTCCTACCCAAATAATAAGGCAAAACATCTGATTGGAATGGCTAAAGTATTACACGGAGAATTTAAGGGTGAAATCCCACGTGATAGGGATAGCCTGCAAAAATTACCCGGGGTCGGCAGAAAATCAGCCAATGTTGTTGCCTCTGTAATACACCAAATGCCGGTTATGGCGGTTGATACACATGTATTCAGGGTATCCGCCCGGATTGGACTAACAAGCGGAGCAAAAACACCTTTGCAAACAGAGAACCAGTTATATGAAGTCTTTCCTGAAGAACTTATTCCCCATGCACACCACTGGCTGATCCTTCATGGAAGATATATATGTCAAGCCCGTAAACCAAAATGTATTGATTGCGGTCTGACTGAGATCTGCCGTTACTTTCTTGATAAAAATTAAGCCAGGATCAAACAAATCAGGCTGATTAAACCCAACCTGTATGTTTATAAAGAAGTTTTGGTTTAAGGTTGACTTTAGTATTTTTATGAATCTAGATTACTTGGTTTTATGAAATTAAAGAGCAGCATACTAATACTCATCACGATCTTGCTTCTGATTGTTCCTTCCTCCTATAAGAGCAGCAGGATTGATTACAGGGAAGCCAGATACCAGAATGTGTGTAAGGATCTGAAAGGAGATGTACTGTTGTATTTTATGTTTGTTGACAGTAAGTACACCACACCGTGGACTGAGTTTGATATACAATCCACCATCGATTCCATCAGGGCCGCCATTAACTGGCTCCACATTCAGGCAAGAGACAATAGCATCCCACTGAATATAATCGCAGATTTTTACATCGGTCCGGAATACACTACCATTTCCAGGAACCTGCCAGGGGCCACTGTAATGGAATCGCTTACCGAACCAAATGCCAGTAAGGTCAGGGAGAATATAAAAAGATGGTCAGATGGCGTGGCAAAAATCGCCGGAGAATCTGTAACATTAAGACAAAAGGATGGTATTCCTGAAGTAAAAAGTCCCGGTAACAAAGAAAGACTGGTTGCCTTCCTCAGGGATGAAAATAAGGTTGAAAGTGTGGCTCTGTTTTACCTTGTAAACAATTACTTTAAAGCAGATATTTCAATACCTGTAAATACTTATAATACAGATGATGTCGAATTTGCCATCGTAAGTTATAAATACCCTTCCGATATCGCCCATAATTTTTTACATCTCTATGGTGCAACAGATATGTATAAGACCCTTTTGAGACGGAAAGAAGGAAATATCGAAAAACTTTCCAATCTCTATCCGGATGAAATTATGCAGGAGCCATACGGGAAAAACCTTAGCGATCTGATTATCAGTGATTATACCAAATACCTGATTGGATGGAATGAAACCCTCGACCCGGCCCTGGAACCACTAATGCAGGACAAGATGATTCTATATTAATAATGCGTACTATTTACCTCGACTATAACGCCACAACGCCTATTGACAGAGAGGTTGTTTCAGCAATGCAACCTGCCCTGTCGGGAATTTTCGGGAATCCTTCCTCTGTCCACAGCTACGGTTTCGATGCTCGGAAGACCGTTGAAGAGGCAAGGGCCCGTACCGCAGAATTACTGGATTGCCTTCCGGATGAGATTATTTTCACCAGTGGTGGTACAGAGTCAAATAACCATGCCATCAAAGGGATTGCCAGGGCATACCGGGATAAAGGCATGCATATTATTACATCCCTTATTGAGCACCCGGCTACATTGGAGGCCTGTAGATACCTGGAGGGTGAAGGCTACAATGTATCCTATATCCCAGTTGATGCAAAGGGAGTAATAAATATTAAAGAGCTTGAAGCTGCGATACGGCCGGATACTATCCTGATTACGGTAATGCATGCAAATAATGAGATAGGTACCATTCAGCCTATTGAAGAAATAAGCCGAATGGCAAAAAAATTCAATATCCCTTTTCATACAGATGCCGCCCAGAGTGCAGGTAAGATACCTGTATCCGTGAAATCTCTGGGGGTGGATTTGCTGTCCCTGGCCGGACACAAGTTCTATGGTCCTAAAGGCATCGGGGCATTGTACTGCCGTGAGGGAATAAAACTCGAAAAATTAATCCACGGTGCAGATCATGAGATGAACAGAAGAGCAGGAACAGAAAATGTATTACTTATAACTGGATTTGGAAAAGCATGTGAGATCGCCAGGCGGGATCTTGAAGTTAATAACTCCTCCATGCAGAGGACCTGCGATGCTCTTTATCATGAAATTTCTACTGCCATCCCAGAAATTCACCGGAATGGAGATCCGGATAATTGTCTTCCGAATACCCTGAACCTGAGTTTTCCTGGAACAGAAGCTGATCTGCTGCTGGCTGGATTGCCGGGAATAGCAGCCTCTGCGGGTGCTGCCTGCCATTCAGAGAAAGTAGAAATCTCCCATGTACTGGAGGGAATTGGACTGGAACAGGATCTCGCCAAAGGCAGTATACGTTTATCCACCGGAAAACTAACTTCCATGGAAGAAGTCAGTGAAGCATCCGGGCAGATAATTGAAACTGCCAGATCCCTTATGACTGACCCGGAGGGTACTTCAGGTCATACCGGTTCTACTGCCGACATTCGCCTGACTAGTTTTACACATGGACTCGGATGTGCATGTAAGCTAAGACCGCAGGACCTGGAAACCGTACTTAAAAAACTTCCTCATCCTGAGGATGAATCCATCCTTGTAGGTACAGGAAATTCAGATGATGCGACAGTTTGGAAAATTAATGAAGAAACCGCCTGGGTACAGAGTGTGGATTTTTTCACTCCTGTGGTGGATGATCCATTCAGTTTTGGTGCCATCGCCGCTGCGAATGCTTTAAGTGATATTTATGCTATGGGAGCTTCTCCTCTCTTTGGACTCAACATTGTAGCTTTTCCTGTACAAAGATTATCACTGGATGTTCTTCATTCAATTCTGGAAGGAGCTCAGTCCATTGCCAAAGAGGCAGGGATGCATATTTTAGGGGGACATACAATAGAAGATAATGAACTGAAATATGGGATGGTGGTTAACGGGCAGGTCCACCCAAAAAAAGTATTAATGAATTCCGGGGCAAAGGCAGGTGATAAACTTGTATTGACCAAACCCATTGGAACCGGGATTCTGTCAACCGCCATGAAAAGAACCGGACTAGCGGCAGAATGGAAGGATCCACTGATCCGGTCAATGACAAGTCTTAATCGGATACCCGCAGACATCTTTTCAGGATATACAGTGCATGCGGTAACCGATATTACTGGATTTGGACTTCTTGGTCATCTCCTTGAGATGTTACGGGCCAGCAAGGTTTCTGCCCTGATCACGGAGTCTGATGTCCCGGTTTTTCAAGGTGTATATGAATCCCTCAAAGCAGGAATGGTACCCGGAGGAAGCAAGCAGAACCTGGATTATGTGAGTCCCCATATCAACTGGGAAGCAAGACTGTCAACGGATTCTAAACTATTGCTTGCAGATTCTCAAACCAGTGGTGGACTCTTAATATCACTTCCGGCAGAAGAAGCTGAGAGCTATCTCAGTGAGGTTCGTGAAGCAGGATGTCCGGAAGCTAAGATCATAGGAGAAATAATCAAGAAGTCAGACCAACACATTTTCGTCCGACATTAGTCAACAAAATATCATTGTGTTGACTATTACACAGATACACGGTCTCGGGTATATCCGGATCATCCAATGACTCATTTGTCATATTTGTATCCTCCTGATTGCCATAACATTACAAGAACTGGCAAATACGGTTTTATTTTGTTTTTTAAAAAAAAGTATTATTTTTACTACACCATTACCAAGATCATTTTGTGCGACCATTCAAAAAACTACGACCACATGTCAAAAAAGTCAATTCAACTGATACCTGTTAAATTCACTGCCTTACTTCTCATCGCAGTTTTATTTGCAGGATGCGGATCTGATAAGAAAAAAAACGGGTCTGATGAGATTACACTGAGTGAAACGGAGTTGGGTGCCGGACTTCTGGACGATATTAACTCTGCGAAACAGATTTTTTATTCCCTGCCTTCTCCTCTGGAAACGGCCATGCTGATTAAAAGTGCAGGCGCTACCTATAATGAGGAATTCCTTAATCCGGTAGAAAATACCGCAAATTATACTACAAACAGAAGCATGGCTCTTAACCTGGGAATATATACAACAGACCTCAGTTTTGCCAGCCTCTTCGATCAGACCCAGACCTCCATCCAGTATATGAATGCAGCAAAACAAATGGCTGATGGATTGGGAATTCTCGATGCAATTGATAATAATACAATCGAAAGACTGGAAGAAAATATTAATAACAGGGATGTCATTATGGACATTATCTCCGAAACATTTATGAGCTCCAGTTCCTTCCTGACCGAGAACGAACGGCCTGCTCTTGCCTCCATTGTCCTGGTAGGCGGCTGGGTTGAAGGCCTGTACATTGCCTCCAGTCTGGTTGATGAGAATGATCAAATTAAGGATAATAAGCTTATCGGAAGAATTGTAGATCAGAAATTATCATTCGACATTGTATTGAAACTTCTTGATGAGAGTAAAGACAATACTGATGTAGCTAGTATATTGAGGGATATAAATGACCTTAAAACTACGTTTGATAAGATCACAATTAAAACTTCAAAAATTGAGGTTGTACCAGATGAAGAGTCCAATGTGACGATTCTCAGGTCTAAGTCAAAAGTAAATATGACACCTGCCGTTTTCAAGGAATTGCAGGAAAAAGTTAATGTATTAAGAAATAAATTTATTTCATAAAAAATAACGGCACTATGAAAAAGGTTTTTCAACTCACTGTTGCTATTGCTTTATTGGCAATCGTACCCCTGTCAGTCAATGCACAGTGTAAGGGTTTTGCAAAAAAAATGTGCAAAGTTGAGCTGTATCCATATACACATGATGGTAATTACCATGCTGCCATTTTAACTGTGGGTGAAGAAGCTGAATTATATAAAACGTTTTACTCAGACCAGGATTACAGAATCTCTGTATGTGGAGCACCCGGACTCCCGGAAATTGAGTTCAGAATTATTGATACCGACCGGAATGTGTTGTATTCAAACAAGGATAATGAATACTCCTGGATCTGGGATTTCAGGCTGGAGGCCAGCCAGCAACTCAAAATATCTGTCAAGGTCCCAACAGCAGATGGTCTGCCTGAAGAAATTGATGGTGGTTGTGTGGCAATAATGTTTGGCGTCAACGAGAAGAATTAAGACCCTCTAATTGTATAATATATAAAACCGGCTCTTTCAGCCGGTTTTTTTTATGTCCTGTTTCAACTTGGGTTTCAGAAATTTTCCGGTATAGGATTTCTTTTGCTTTACAAGTTCCTCAGGAGTACCAGCGAATAAAAGATCTCCTCCCTTTTCTCCTCCCTCCGGACCAAGGTCTATGATCCAATCGGCAGATTTGATGATTTCCAGGTTATGTTCAATGATGATCAGACTGTGTCCTTTGGCAATCAATTCCCGAAATGCATCCAGGAGTTTTCGAATATCATGAAAATGGAGTCCGGTCGTTGGTTCATCGAAAAGGAAAAGGAGGTGTTTTCCGCTACCCTCCCTGGAGAGAAATGAGGCCAGCTTTACCCGCTGGCTTTCTCCGCCGCTAAGGGTACTCGAAGATTGTCCGAGTTTTATATAACCCAGTCCAACATCAGCCAGAGGTTTCAATCGTTCTATAATTCTACGCTCAGGAGACCTCCCCCCTTCTTCACCAAAAAACTCAATGGCCTCATTAACTGTACATTCAAGAATATCATGGATATTCTTATCCCTGTATCTGACATCCAGCACATCATCTTTAAACCTATGACCTCTACAACTATCACAGAGAAGATAAACATCTGCCATGAACTGCATCTCAACTTTTATTACCCCTTCCCCCTGGCATTCTTCACATCTGCCACCATCAATATTAAAGGAAAAATGAGAAGCCTTGAAACCCTGCACTACTGAGCCCTGTTGATCGGCAAATAGTTTCCTGATCTCATCGTAGGCCTTCAGGTAAGTAACCGGGTTGGAACGGGATGATTTTCCGATGGGATTCTGGTCCACCATTTCAACCCCGTCCAGCATCTGGAAATCTCCCTGTAACAGATCATGTGTCCCTGGTTTATCCGCATGTGCACCAAACCTCTTCAAAACGGCAGGATAGAGTATATCTTTGACAAGGGAAGACTTACCTGATCCACTGACCCCGGTAACCACGGTCATAGTATTCAGTGGAAAGCGTACATCAATGCCTTTCAGGTTGTTTTGCCTGGCTCCAAGAATTTCAAGATAATTATTCCATTTTCTTCTTTTGCCGGAAATTTCAATTCTTTCCCTATCCAATAAGTACTTAGCCGTAAGGCTGGGTGAATCAGGGTCCAGTTTATCAACTGCCCCCTGAAAAATCACTTCACCTCCCAGACGACCGGCCATTGGTCCCATATCAATAATCTGGTCTGAAGACCGCATAATATCCTCATCATGTTCCACTATAAGAACAGTATTACCCAGGCTTTGCAGGTTTTTCAAGACTCCAATCAGCAGATGCGTATCACGGGGGTGAAGTCCGATACTGGGTTCATCAAGAATGTAGAGTGAACCCACCAGGCTGCTGCCAAGAGAAGTGGCAAGATTGATCCGCTGCGACTCTCCTCCGGAGAGGGTGGAAGATAAACGATTAAGTGTAAGGTATCCGAGTCCAACCTGAACCAGATATCCAATACGGTTTAACAACTCCGTTAATATCCTTTCAGCTATTTCCGATTCCTGCCTGGCAAGTTTCAGATTATTACAAAAGTCGAATAAATCAGATGCCGGCATAATTACGAGTTCCTGAATTGATCGCTTGCTAAGCTTTACATAGGAAGCTTCCTTTTTAAGTCTGGCGCCGTTGCATTCCGGACAAATGGTCTTTCCCCGGTACCTTGACAGCATTACCCGGTACTGGATCTTATATTTTTTATCTTCAAGAAACTTAAAGAAGGTATTCAATCCCTTAAACTGCCGCATGCCGGTCCATAACAACCTTTGCTGATCCGTATCAAGCTGGTAGTAGGGCTTATGAACCGGAAAATCAAAACTGGATGCGTTCAGAATTAATTTTTCTTTCCATCTGCTCATTTTTTCTCCCTTCCAGCAAACAATGGCATCGTCATAGACAGAAAGACTTTTGTTAGGAATTACCAGGTCCTCGTCAATTCCAATTACCCTTCCATATCCTTCGCACATGGGACAAGCCCCAAGAGGATTATTAAAACTAAACATATGAACATCAGGTTCCTCAAACCGGATACCATCTGACTCAAAACTGCTTGAAAACACGCATATAGAATCCTTACCAGACTGACTGACAGCGATATGACATTCTCCATTTCCCAGACTGAAGGCAGTCTGTACCGAATCCGCATACCTGCTCAGGGAATCATCATCCAACTGGATTTTTATCCTGTCCACCACAATCAGCATCTTTGCCCCGGCATCAGGCAGACTGCTCGCCTTCAATACCTCCTCTATTTTCTCATATCCGTTCTCAGACTGTATCCTGGTTATTCCCTGTTTCAATAAAAGCTCCAACTGCTCCTTAACTTCTCTTTCTTTCACCAGCTGAAAAGGCGCCAGGAGTACTGCTTCCTCCCCACTTCCAATATCCCGGAGAAAATTAACCACATCCGTGACGGAGTGTTTCCTGATTCGTTTGCCGCTGACCGGAGAATATGTTTTCCCTATCCTGGCGTAAAGCAATTTCAGATAATCATATATTTCAGTTGATGTCCCAACAGTGGATCTGGGATTCCGTGTATTTACCTTCTGTTCAATGGCAATAGCGGGAGGAATACCTGAGATCATGTCCACATCAGGCTTATCAATCCTACCCAGGAACTGTCTGGCATACGATGATAGACTTTCCACATACCTGCGCTGCCCTTCAGCATAAAGGGTATCAAAAGCCAGGGAGGATTTTCCGGAACCGGATAATCCTGTGATGACTATGAATTTATTTCTAGGTATACGGAGACTAACGTTCTTCAGATTATGAACCTTTGCTCCTTTTATTTCAATGAATTTAGCTTGTTGTCTTGAGTTATCTGGCATGAAAATTGTAACATAAACAGATGTTAGTTTAACATCTTTTAACTGATTTCAAAAGTAATATTTTTTGTAATAACAATATTTTTGCTTTATTTGCACAATCAAACTCATTCTCAAGTACTAACCTTAAAACGGAGGAAAGCCTATTAAGAAAAATCTACCCGACAGAACCAAAATAGGAGGTAGTTTTGAAATTAAAGAATCTTACAGATCAGGAACTGGTTAAAAAATTTATCGAGGGAGATAAATTGAGCATTGAAGTCCTGATCACCAGGCACAAGAATAAGGTTTATACCTATATTTTTCTTATAGTAAAAAATCAGCAACTTGCTGAGGATATTTTTCAGGACACATTTATTAAAGTTATTCGCTCTCTGAAAGAGGGCAAATACAAGGATAATGGGAAATTTGTTTCATGGGTAATCAGAATTGCCCATAACCTGACTATTGACCATTTCAGGAAGGAGAAACAGATAAATACCTGTTCAAATGAAGATTATGAGGCAGATATTTTTAATTCCAAGAAAATGTCTGATGGTACTATTGAAGACACCCTGGTCGAGAACCAGATTGTTCATGAAGTAAGGCTTTTAATCGAAGAATTACCGGAAGATCAGAAACAGGTGATATTGCTGAGGCATTACGGGGGATTAAGCTTTAAGGAGATCGCGGAGCAGACAGATGTCAGCATCAATACGGCTCTTGGCCGGATGAGATATGCTTTGATAAACCTCAGGAAATTAATTGAAGAAAAGAATCTGAGTCTCACCAAAATCTAGTTAGATAAAACTTTCTAATCTAAACTTTCGGTTCCTATTACAATATTTTCATTCATCCTGCGTTAGGTATGTATCACACAATAATTAATACTGCCTATGGTGAATGTTTCTACCCTGTTTTATGTATTGGAGAATCTGGAAGGTAAAGACGAAGAGTTAATCTGTCTGGATGAGATCCACGAACTTGAAGAAAAGTATTTAAATGGATTATTCGGATTACTTGATCAAGCAGAAATGGTAGCTGATCCAGCTCTTTTAAATAAAATCCTTCAGACTGCCAGTAGCCAATGAGTAACTAATAAAATTGATAAAAGAACGTCCTTCCATGGACGTTTTTTTTATATGTCCTGGTTAAGAAAACTGACCAGCTGGCAGGCCATAATTCCAGCTGTTTCAGTCCGGTAAACAGCATCTCCCAGACTGATTTCCTGAAATCCTTTTTCTTCACTAATTAACACCTCGTCATTGCTGAAATCTCCCTCCGGACCAATCATGATGGTCCATGACAGATTACTTTCCCGGGGTTTCATCGGCATTTTACCATCCTTGCACCGGCAGTGAGCAATATATTTCAAATCTGAATTTGTCTTATCCACAAAGTCCTTTAATGGTATCATTGGATTCAGCCTGGGAAGAAGGGCACGTCCTGATTGTTTCATCGCAGAGATCAGTATTTTTTCCAATCGATCAAATCTCATACGGCTCCGTTCTGAATGATCACAGAGAATAGGTGTAATCTCTTCAATCCCAATCTCAGTGGCTTTTTCCAGAAACCATTCAAAGCGCACAGTGCTCTTTGTCGGTGCAATGCCAATATGAAGATTGAATTCTCTTGAGAGGTGATCTATATGGCTCTCCAATATTCTGAGTTTTGTATGGACAGGATCTGGATCTGTGATAATAGATTTGTACCGCATGCCCAGACCATCTACAAACTCAAGACCATCATTCTTCTTTAACCGAAGGACACGAACCACGTGCCTGGACTCTTCCTCTTCAAGGAATGCATGCTCACCGCTGATGTGTTGTGTAAAAAAAACTGGCATACCTGGGATTATTCTTCCACCGGTGGGGCCACATCTTCAAATCTTCTCAAAAACATGGATTTTTTCCTTGCAGTGGATGTTATGAAAATGAAGGGTACCTCGTTCCTGGGTGTTTTCATTTGTCGATTCTTGGTTTTCAGATCACTGATGATATAATTGAAATTCCTGTTAGTTGAAAGACAATGCATTACCCCTCTTGTATATCCGAAATAGTACCAATTCCTCTCATCTAATTCAAGATAAATATCTATCAGGTCCCCGCTCCGCTTCTTCTGAATTTCGATAATTCCATCCACCTGCTTATTGATTGCATGTGCGTTGATACTACCCAGTGAGATTTTCCCCTCAGAGCGGTAGGATTGGGTCTCCTGATGCCAGATGAAATTAATATTAGAAAAGAATAAGGATTTGTTCAATTCCTCAACCTCAGACTGGTAGGCTCCGTAAAGTCCAAGTTCTGCCTGTAAGGCTTCCGCCCGATCCTTCCCGACCAGGTGGGAAAGCATTTTGGTATACTCCTTATCGGCCAGGTTAACAGCATTTAGTCTCGGGAAACTGTCGATCTGGTTTGCCATTACTTCGAATGCCTCATCAGACATAAAGAAATCCAGGGTCAGGGCGATGTTCAATTCAGCTTCCCTGGTTCCAAGGTCGAACCTTACATTACCAACGGACTTTTTTCTTACCTGTCCAAGAACAACCCCGGTGTTCACCTGCCCCTCTCCATATACCATACATTCATTCGTTGCTAATCTGAGATAGTTGCCGGGCAGATCAGGCTGGGCCAGTTTCTCCTTTGATCCTATGCGGTACTCTGCTGTTTCTTCATCATAATAAAGGAATCCCTCGGAGGTAATTATTGCTTTATCTCTGCTCCCTTTTTTTGATCCATTAAATGCGGGATAAATATGAGCTGAATCCAGAGATATATATATGCCGGAATAAATGTAGTTCATATTCATATCCAGGGACTGTTCAGGTACAGGAATATAAATGTTTTCAGGATCAATTTCCGCTCTGAATTTCAGGAAGTTGTTTTCGTTATCCGGGCAATCATACAGGATCCTTGTACCCCCGTCAAATGTAAGGAAGTTGTTCATGGCATGAAGTTCTGTCCTGCCCTGGTAGGAGTATTTTGGACTTAAAGTAAAATCCATCTGTTCACCAATCATACCCTCCGCTATAGTGTTTATGGAATCATCCACTTCAATCTGGTGGAACACGATCTGCTGGGGTTCTCCGGTACTATTTATATAATCATATTTGCCGCTACCTTCATACTCATTTTTCCCGATAACATTAATTGTGGCCTCATAGAACTCATGTATTTTTGATTGTCTGTTGGCAACAACTTTCGCCTCAATGAATTCTCTCATCACACCATCCTGATTAATTATTACTTCCCCATCACCAGGATAGACATAGGCATCCGCTACCCTAAGAAATGTAACATAAGAGCCCCGTAGTATATTCCTCTGATAATCATATACAGCCCGGTTAGAAACGAAACTCAGAGAATCCTGATATGGATCGGTGGATACATAACGGGGTCCAACCAGTCTTTCCTCTCCATCTTCGCTGAGTGCTATATCAGGAACAGTGTCTGTTGCTGATGCAGAGCCCATTGCCAGAACTGCCTCATCCATGTCCCATGTAAAAAGATCAAGCCGGCTGATGTACTTGTTCTCCGGAAATTCAACCAGGGAATACTCTTCATTTGTTTGAAATAAACCGGAACGGTCTTCGAAATCAACATGCGCCTTCACATTGTCCGTCACCAGGGTAAAGCCATCAGTATTAATGGATTTCAGCCTGAAATCAGCCGTATCGGAATCAAAAACCATAGCCGTATATGTAAAACGCTCCGATTCCAGGACAGAATTTGTAAGATTCATCCGCCCCATTCCCGATAATCCTGAAGGTGTAAGAACAAGGGATCCGCTCAATTGGGTGGAATCATTCAATATGGTAAAAGGTCTTTCCCCCTTGTCAATAAGCATGGTATCCTGGTATGGATACCATAGCATTTCATTCTTTGTAGAGCTCACAATCGGGTATTGCACTTCTGTTAGTTGCTGACGGATATCAAATTCCCTTGCATTGCACATCAGGGAATCAGGATGGAAAATAATGTCATCTGATTTTGAAAGTGAAGTCAGGTAAGTAAACTCACCACCTCCTCTCAGTCCGGCATTACTCAGACGAATTTCATTCTGATAAAGCCCCTTACCTTTATACAGGTCAAATCCTTCCGGGCCTGTCATATAGGAAAAGCCCAGTGAATTGTCGGGTTGCACATAAATACGATATTCAAAATCAGGAAATATATCTGCCGAATGTAGTGTCCCCTTCAGGTCCAGTCCGGCCCTGCTGAAATTATCCAGGCTGTCAAATATAAAGGGGTAGACTTCGAAATAAAAATGGTCCTTGGTGTACACCCCATCCTGAATAGTAGCATCATTATAATAGACAAATGAATTTTCATTGCTTCTGAATACCGGATAGCTGGGATAGTTTTTTCGACCGGACTTATTTTCCGGACTGTCTATGAGAAGTTCTCCTGACATATCCTGAATTACACTTTGGATTGCCAGAAGTGAGGCCTGTCCGTATGCATCCACCTGATCCCCTTTTACTCTCAGGCTTAAAGAGTCTATATCAGTCAGTGTAATCTTGAATTTCTCATAATCAAAAAAGAAATTTTTGCCAAAAACAGAAAAGAGTCCGGCGTCAATTATCCCGTTAAAGGAAAAATTCCGGTCTTTTTTCATGGTAATAGTCTGGTTTTCCGGAAAAAGATAAACAGCCTGTGCATTACTTAATCGTATCATTTTCAAGCCATTTAGATGCAGGTCATTAGTAGACAAATCCAGGCTGGCATTTTCAAGCGGTGCACTCGTTTCCGAGACAAGGTCGATAACATCATAATCGATTGAATTTACGCTGGCGTAGATCCAGTCATATAATTTCTGCCTGAGCGTTATCAACTCCCGGTCTATATCATAGTTTATAAAACCAAGTACGACCAGTCGCTTAAGTATCTGCTGCATTTGGCCATACTGAACCCTGGCATATCTTGAAAAGTCATCTGATCTGAAAGTAAGATCAAAAACTTTTTCGGAATACCGTCTCAGGGTGATAAGAATGTTTTCGTCATCAATACCCTGAATCCTGTAATATGTTCTTTCATCGAATAGGTTATCAGACTGGAAGTTAGCAAGTCCGGCTGCTGATCCTTCTTTCATCTTAAAAAGGATAAGATCCTCTTCGAGGTTCCAGGAAAGCAGCTCAAAGTTCATCTCAACATGATGATATGAATTATGATAGGGTGATTCGGACTGAAAACTACCTGTGCGGAAAAAAGATATCCGCCTGTCCTCCACATAATATTCCATACCTGTACTTGGATGATAGATAGAGTCATCATCAATATACAGTGAGATTTCTGAATTCATACTATTCAGCCTTTCCATATCGAAATAAAAGGCCTCAGACCGGGCAACAATAACCAGGGTATCCCTTTTCATAAACTTCATACTTGCCTTTTTTAAAAGAGAGCCTGTGCCCACTATCACAGTACCTTCCATACTCACCCCCCCGGTGTAGATCACATCATCATAAATTCCGTCTACCACATAATTCATCTGAAAGGATCTGAATCGGGGAAAATTGGCCTTTGCTGCGGATATGATCCGTTCCGCTTTATGACTCAGCTTGCCTGGTATGGAAAAATCAAACAGGTCTTTATGATAGAACATGGCCGTATCGATGCTGAATTCTGAGGATCGGAAATTAACCCTGTACGATTCAAATTCTGCATACACCCGATCTCCTTCATATCCTGAGCGGGACCAGTCAATTTTGCCCTTATCCCCAAACCATTGCTGTGTAATTGGATTATAGATCCCCTCGGTTTCCAGTATCATTATACTATCCCTGACAGCATAACAGGTCAGATTTGTTTCATCCATGTAGAGTATTACCGAATCATTATACTCCAGTTTAAAATTGAGATTTGAAGAAACCCATTTTGTGGATTTTGTCTGACTTATGGTGCCGGATTGGAGGACTTGCTTTGCAAACATCATATAATCCTGAATAGCAGGTAGTGACAGTCCAGTGGGAAGGGTGAAATCAAGCATGGATTCAATCCATTGCCTTTGATTTTCCGCATGCTGAGGATTGGATTCAAATAAATGAAGGACTTCAAGAAAGGTAAGATACTGAGGCCGTGGACGGGCATATTTATCGAGAAGATTGTTCGAAATGCTTATGATCTCTATTTTATTTGTGTCAGGAATACTTCCTTCTCCCCACCTCTGGATCATCATCTGAACCGCTTCTGGTAATGTTTCCTCAGCCTCCAAACCCATAAAGCGAACCAGTTCCTCAGGATAGCTTACGGTATCTGTTGAAAACCTCCTGAAAATTTCCTGTCCGGAAATCCCTGGTACCATAGAAAGTAAAAAAAATACAAGAATGATGCGGTGGTTCATTACTGGATTCTTACGTTGGCGATAAGGTGCAAATTAATGACCTTTTCTGTAAACTCCAACCGTCCAGCTATTCAGAGTTTCCTTAGTTATCAACGTAAGTCCCTCTTGAGAGGCAGATTGATCCAGGATTTCCAGGTCATCCAGATAAAATCCGCTAAAAATGACTGTGCCCTTATCTGTCAGGCAATTGCAAATATTTGGCATTTCCTGGAGAAGAATGTTCAGGTTAATATTGGCAAAAATGCTGTCAAAAAGCTCCTCCTCCAGGGTTTCGAGCAGCCCGTGTACAGCCTTAATATTCCTGCAATTATTCAGGGATATGTTTTCAGTGGCATTTTTCCAGGCCCAGGAGTCATTATCCATGGCAATTACTTTCCCGGCTCCCATTTTTTCTGCCAGTATAGCCAGTATTCCGGTACCACATCCCAAATCCAGCACCCTTGCTTTCTCCCATTTAACAGATAATATAGATTTCAGCATCAAACGGGTAGTTTCATGATGAGCCGTTCCGAATGACATCTTTGGGGATATGATAATGTCATATCCCTCCCCTTTCGGGGGAAGGTGAAAAGGAGCTCTTATCAGACATTTATCCGAGATTTGCACGGGGGAATAATCTTTCTCCCAAATCTCATTCCAGTTCTGTTCAGGAATTATTTTCGATCTGAATGATTTGATTTTCTCATTTAATCTGTATTGTTTAAGGTATCCTTCAAAATCTTCAGATGAAAAATCCCTGGTAGCGATATATGCAAAAATCCTGTTGCTTTCTTCCCTGAATCCATGAAAACCAAAAGCAGCCAGGAGGGCCAGAACAGTTTCCTGTTCAGTCTCCCGGCTGCTGATTAATTCAATATCTATCTCTGTGTATTCGTTCAAATAATCAGAATGACTGGACGATTTTGATAAAATCTTCTGCATGCAATGCGGCTCCACCAATCAATCCGCCATCAACATCAGGATTTTCAAATATTTCCCTGGCATTGGAAGGTTTACAGCTACCACCGTAGAGTATGCTAAGGTCATCTGCAGCAGTTTCACCAAATTTTGATCTGATCAGATCCCGGATAAAGGCATGCATTTCCTGCGCCTGTGCCGGTGTGGCAGTTACTCCAGTACCAATGGCCCAAACAGGTTCATAAGCAATTACTATTTCAGAGAATTCTTCCGGACTTAATCCGAATAATGCTGTTTCAACCTGGTTCTTAACAACTTCAAAATGCATGTCTGACTCTCTCTCCTTAAGAACCTCACCGCAACAGAAAATCGGTTTCATTTCCTGTTCCAGTACAAGTTTTATTTTGCGAAATAGTAAATCATCATCTTCTCCGAAATAAGATCTTCTCTCAGAATGCCCCAGGATCACATATTCTGCTCCGGTAGATTTTATCATACTTGCCGAAATTTCTCCTGTGTAAGCACCTGAAGTTTCAGAAGCGGAATTCTGGGAACTAAGTTTTACAATACTAAGGGATCTCGCTACATCTGCAAGGTGAATATATGGAGGAGCAATAATTACCTCTGCTTCAGCGGGATTTTCTTTAAAAAAATCATTCACCTCTTTTGCCAGTTCTATTCCTTCCTGCAGGTTTTTATTCATCTTCCAGTTCCCTGCTACAATCATTTTTCTCATTTTTCTAATATTACTTTGGTTATGAAATTATATTCCTTTACGCAAATTCAATCCTGGGATCAAGGATGGCATAGCTCAGATCCACCAGGATATTAATGACCACAAAAATAACAGAGATTAGGATAACGGAGCCTAATACAAGTGGAAAATCATAATTATTTAACGCATTCACTATAATATATCCTAATCCCTTCCATCCGAATATGTATTCCACAAATATCACACCTGCCATTAATGAAGCAAACCAACCACTGACTGCTGTTATAACAGGATTGAGGGAATTTCTCAACGCATGTTTCCGGATAATCCTGTAATAGGATAAGCCTTTTGCCCTGGCGGTCCGGATATAATCCTGCGTGAGTACTTCAAGCATTGAATTCCTGGAGAGCTGAACCACAACTGAAAGAGGCCTGATACCCAGGGTAATGGCGGGAAGAATAAGATTCTTCAAGCTCAGATGAGTCCCTTGCCCCATATCATCCACCTCGAACAGATTCCCGGTAAGATTTAGTCCGGTAAAATCCTGGAGTTTGTAGGCGAATAGCCAGCCTATTAAAATCGCAGCAAAAAAGGAGGGCAGTGACATCCCCAGGGAAGATACTAGCAGTATGATTCTGTCATAAAAACGGTCTTTGCGTATGGCAGCTACAATACCTGCTGAAGTCCCAATAACAAAAGCGAATAGCATGGATGAAAAAGCGAGTATGAAGGTGTTTGGAAGGGCCTGCATGAGGATGGTACCTACCTTCTCCCGGCTCTGGAATGATCTGCCAAGGTAAGGGGCCTTAAATACCAGTGTGGTTTTTTTTGAGATCTGCAGAACAGTTTTTGCATTGGTATATTTCTCCGGATGGTGTATGGAAATCGGGGACAAATCATTTAGAAATGACAGGTATTGAATAAATTTAGGCCTGTCCAGTCCCATATCCTCACGAATCCTCTGAAGCGTGGTTTCATCAGCCCTCTGACCGGCCATCATTCTTGCCGGATCACCGGGCAAAACATTAAACAGGATGAAGACAATACTAATCACACCCCAGGCTACAAGGCAGCCATAAAAAACTTTTTTTATCAGATAGACAAGCACGCTATAGTTTCTGGTATCTCCTGATTGGAGAGTATAAAATAAATACTGAGAGAAGCAGGAATAATGATATAATCACTCCGAGGCTGCACTTTTCAAGTGCCTTTCTCTGCGCGGAAAGAGTATGGCTCAAAAGGCCCTTTTGAAAGTCCTCTGTAAGCGGAATATCTGTATAATGCCATTTCCCCAGGATGGTGCCGCTTTTAAGCAGGAGAAGTCCAGGATTAGACCGGACTATGGTTTTCAGAGTAATCTCATCTGTTGTATAGATATCGAATCCCAGATTCAGCTCCTGCCTGACCCTGTCTATTTCCTCATCCACCGAGGAGCACATGAAATAAAATGAGTGTCCACTCGCAAGGCACCAGCTTGCCAGCTCATCCGCAAGGAGAAGTGCCTCCTCATCGGCTTTTTCAATATGTTTGGAAACCATCAGGAAACTAAATCCTTCATCGCTCAGAATATCATTGGTATGGTCGTAGTCATATTCATCAACAATGGTAAAATCATGGATTGGAGGTTCATATCCCTTAGATATTAGCTTATGCTCTGTATTAACAAAATGCCAAGTTGAGTCTTCCCATGGAAAATTCTCTTCTGTAAATTCCTTTGTCTCCCCGTCTTTTTCATAATATAGAACAGTCTGGTATTCATCCTGTGGCATTCCTTCCGGTACATTCATCTTGTCGGGGATATAGCTTCCCACACTATAGGGTCTGAAATCAAGCATGGGCAAATGTTTTACTGCATGAATCTCGAAGGCAAAAAACAGAATTCCAAAAACCATTATTCCTCCCCAGGACCATAAAGCCGGCCATGGATCAACCGGGTTTGCGCGGGACCTGAATACAATATATACAAATGGCAAAAGGATCAGGTTTTTTGTGAATGTCTGCCAGTTGGTCATGATGATTGCATCACCAAAGCAACCACAGTCAGTTACCGGGTTCGTGAGTGCAAGAATAAAAGTCAGAATCGTAAAAAACACCATAAAAATGCTTACCCCCCAGGCGCCTGTCCGAAACCTGAAGCCGAACAGAAGGCTTATCCCGATAAGGAACTCAGCAGCTGACATAACATAGGCAAGCAGTAGAGCCAGATGTTCCAGGAAACCCAGATTAAATGCATTAAAATAATCTGAGAATTTATAGGCTGAGCCCAGAGGATCCACCCCTTTAACAAATCCGCTGAAAATAAAAACCAGTCCAAGTAAAATCCTTGAAACCATCAGCAATACTGAGAAAATCTTTTTTGTTGTCATATAATCCTTGTCTTCAATCAAATAATAGAGACCTGAGCTTTACAAATATCTTCTCAGGTGCAAGCATTTCACCCTGATCATCACTACAGTCCAGTATATTTACATTCTGATCGCTTGAAGAAAGCTCCAGATAAACCTCCCTCACCTTTTTCTGAAAGTCAAGGTCCTGCTCATGAATATCAACTTTCCCATTTAGGTAATCACGGTCATTCCCGTCTCTGGCTGAGCTTAGTTTGCGGGTGGTGAAATTAAATGGTACATCCAGAAATACGTTTACATCCGGTAGAGGGATTCCATGATAATTGTATTCAAAGTCCACTATCCATTCCCTGAGCTCCTTTTGTTCTTCTTTCGTCCCGAGTTTGGCACACTGAAATGCAATATTGGATACCACATAACGGTCCACAATAACATAAATCCCCTTATCCAGCCAGTCCTTGATCAGGTCTCGTGAATCGTATCTGTTTCCTGCATAAATCATAGCCACCAGGTAAGGATGCACGGAATCGAGCGGACCGAGGTCACCCCTGAGGAACCTGGCCACCATGTCACCAAAAAATCCCTCATCAGTTCTGGGAAAATGAAGATATTCAAAAGGAATATTGCCCTCTTTAAGATAGTTTAACAAGAGGTCAATCTGTGTTGATTTACCTGAACCATCCAATCCCTCAATTACTATGAAACGATTTTTCTCTTCCCCCATCAGTATCCTGAATTATCAGTCAAATTGTTATTTTTACACCCAGGACCTTATGCTCCTGAAATATGGAATCTAAAGATACATCTTTTTC
>JAUUZM010000149.1 GCA_030589965.1 Bacteroides sp. | reverse complement strand
CCAGTTCCCTCACATTGAATCCTACCGCTTTCAGGTCCTCCCAGTAGTTTGGATAGGATTTATGAACAACCCCCGGGTCTTCAATGATCAAACCCGGATAGTGCATGGCAGCAGGACTGAAAGCCATGGCCATTCGGTGATCCTGGTAAGTTTTTATCTGAATCTCTGCGGAGGCTGCAGTACTCGTTTTCCCATCCCAGGAAATCCACTCCCCTTCCGGATCTGCCTCAATTGCAACACCCAGTTTTTTCATTTCATCCTGTAATGCAAATATCCTGTCTGTTTCCTTGATCCTCAATGTCCGGGTTCCAGTCATGGTAAAGGGAAGGCGGATTATTCCGCATAGGACGGCCATGGTCTGGACAAGGTCCGGGTTATCGGAAAAATCAAATTCGAACCGTTCAATAACCTGTTTCGATTTTTTTAGAATAATTCCGTCCGCGGTATAGCTTGTCTGAATACCAAGGGGGCGAAAAAGATCCGGCAAAACTGAATCACCCTGGCTGCTCTTGCGTTGAAGTCCATTGATCTCGAGGTCTGTTCCCTCGCTGAGAACCGCCATCGCGTACCAATAACTTGCTGCAGTCCAATCCCCTTCCACCTTCATATCCTTCCCCCGATAAGGGTAAAAAGGAATCTTAATACGATTCCCTGAAAAATCTACCGGTATCCCGAGATCCGTCATCAACTGTTGAGTGAGACGAACATATGATGAAGAAATGATCTCATTTTCAAGCTTGATTGCAATTCCATTCTGCATGGAGGGTCCAATCATCATCAAGGCGGAAATATATTGGCTGGAAATACTGCTGTCAACCGAAATTTCACCTCCTGATAAATTTTTTCCATGGATGGAAAGCGGAGGATATCCCATGTTGCCGGAATAACTTATTTCTGCCCCTAGTCCCTTCAGAGCTTCAACCAGTTTACCAATTGGCCGCTGCTGCATTCTTTGAGAACCTGTCAGGATGTGATGGCCCTTCTGTATGCTCAGATAGGCTGTAAGAAACCTCATTGCGGTTCCTGCATGTGCAATATCAATGGTTTCCCTTTCGGTGGAAAGGGCCTTTTCAAGTACAATAGTGTCATCGCTAACTGAAAGATTCCTGATATTCCCGGCAGATTCAGCCAGTGCATTAAGGATCAGCAGGCGGTTGGCGATGGATTTGGAAGCAGGCAGTTTAATGCATCCTTTCAGATGCTTGGAATCCAAATGTAGCTGGTACCGCATGTGTTGTATAATATAAATTTAACCGGGTTTAAAAGTAGGAAAAATCTATATAATTGATCTTTATCATGGCATATATTGATTCTTGAATGTTACTTTGTTGCCGGGTGAAATAAGAACCTGTTAGCATGATCTCATTTGAAAGCACAGAAATAGCCTTCGGCAGTAAGTCCAACAAAGATCTCCAAAAGGCATTATTCCTTTTCAGGGCAATTTCTCACAGGGGACTGGTAAAGGTTGGTGGATTCATTTCCAGGCTGGCCATCAGCATCCGGATTCCAATCAACTGGATTGTAAAACCTACCATTTATATGCATTTTTGCGGGGGTGAAAACATTGATGATTGCATGCCAACTGTTGAAAAACTGGGGAGATATAAGGTAAAATCAGTTCTGGATTATTCTGTAGAGGGTGGCGAAAATCCGGAACAGATCAATGCTGCCATTGATGAAACACTCAGAACTGTCATTAATGCTGCCAGATCCAAAAACATTCCCTTTGCCGTATTCAAACCAACAGCATTCTGTAAAAGTGAGGTCCTGCGAAAAAAAAGTACCGGGGAAGAACTTGATGCTGAACAGGAGAAGGAGGCTGAAAATTTCCGAACCAGGGTAGAAAAACTTTGCAGTACGGCCTTTGCTAATAATGTACGTATCATGATCGACGCAGAAGACTATTGTTACCAGGACCATGTAGATGAGGTGGTTATGGACATGGCGGAGAAATACAATAAAGAAAAGGCCATTGTTTTTAATACCTATCAGATGTATCGTTGGGACCGCCTGGAAATCTTCAGGAAGGATCTGGAGCGCGCACGTTCAAAAAATTTCTATCTTGGAATTAAATTTGTCCGGGGTGCATATATGGAAAGGGAAAGGAGAAGGGCAGATGAACTGGGGTATCCCTCGCCCATTCATCCCGATAAGGAAAGTTCGGATAAGGATTATGATGCCGCGTTAAAATTTGCTGTTGAAAATATTGACCGGGTATCCATATTTAACGGCACACATAACGAACAAAGCAGCTTGTATCTCTGCACTTTGATGGAAGAACATGGAATTGAAAAGGACGATCAGCGATGTTACTTTTCCCAGCTTTACGGGATGAGTGATCACATCAGTTTTAATCTGGCCCATATTGGATACAATGTGGCAAAATACCTACCTTATGGCCCGGTACGGCATGTGCTTCCATACCTGATCAGAAGAACAGAGGAGAATACCTCTATGGCCGGGCAAACAAGCAGGGAGCTCAGCCTTGTCCTAAATGAGATAATACGCAGGAAAGAAATATCCCGATAAAATGCTAATTGAGAATAAGAAAACCACGATCCGTGTTTATTTATATAAGATGATCCAGGCCTCTGTAACGGTGATTCTCTTAACTGGGATCATGGTTTCAGGTTGGTTTGAAAGGGATGTTCTGGGTATTAGTAAATACCAATGGATTATTGGGATTACCCTATTATACGTAGGGATGATCATCATTGCAAGGCTTCGCCAGCTGAATTATTTTTACTTCAATGATGAAGGTGACAAGATCCAGATAAGGTATTATCCAATTCATCCTCTTGTTCAAAAAAAGAAAGCCATTAAAATCCCGAAAATCGGACTGGCGGGATATGATATCCAGGTTTCCATGTTGGGATTGAAAAAGATCCTTCTCATACGCCAGAAAGTTAAAGGTAAAGTCGCTACTTATCCGCCCATTGGGATCACTTCTCTGAAAAGCGATGAGTTGGAATCGCTGAAGGAGCAACTGGATAAATATGTAAAATCCTGAACAGGTTTACCGGATCTTCCTGAAACAATCACCCGGCAATACCAGGATAAAACCTTCCAATTCCAGTTCCAGCAAAAAACCTCCCACCCTGCTCACAGGCAACCCTGTTTTAAAGGATAGAAAATCCACCGAGGAATCTCCTTCGGTTTCAAGTACCTGGAGAATTTCCCTTTCTTCCTGCCTCAGTTCCCGGAATATGGATTTCTGAATTCCCTCTTTGGGATCCTCCTCCGGTTCCCATCCCAGAATATATTCAAGATCCTTATAGGATTCTATCAATTCAGCCCTTTTGGTTTTTATCAGCTTGTTGCAGCCGATGGATGAGGGATCGGATATCCTGCCGGGGAAAGCAAAGACGTCACGATCATAGGAATTTGCCATGTCTGCAGTCACCAGTGCTCCTCCTCTGGGTCCCGATTCAACCACTACAGTAGCCTTTGAGAGTCCGGCGATAATCCTGTTCCTTTTGATGAAATTATTCTTTTCGGGTTTCTCATAGCTATTGAAATCAGTAAAGAGTGCCCCGGATGATTCAATCTTTTTCGCCATATTTCTATGAGCTGCAGGATACATGTACTTCATCCCGTGAGCGAGAACTGCCACGGTTTCAAGTCCGCAGTCAAGAGCCGTCTTGTGAGCACAATGATCAATCCCGTAAGCAAGACCGCTTACAATAACAAGGTCCGGATGTCTTTCACCCAGTTCCCTTACCAGTTTTTTACATGCTTCCAGTCCATTGAAACTGGGCCGCCTTGTACCAACAATGCTAAGTATTTTCTTACCTCTCAGTTCAAGATTCCCCCTGGTATATAATATAAAGGGAGCATCGGGACAATTCTCCAGGTTTTGAGGATATTTTTCCTCTCCCAGGAACAGGCTGGTAATACCATTTTTGTGTATATACTCAAACTCCCTTTCCGCTTTTTTGATTACAGATTTGTCGAGTATCCGGTCTGCCAACAAGGTACCCACTCCTTCCAATTCGAGGAGTTCTTTGCGGTTTAGTTTGAAAACGGCTTCCGCAGAGCCTATTGCCTTAATAATTCGTTTGGCTCCAATATTCCCAATTCCCAGCACCATACCAAGAGCGACCCTGTAAATTTTATCCATATGTCTCTTAATGATTTTATGAATATAATATCAGCGTATCATCCCTTTTGTCCCTGCTAAAAAACATACTCAGTCCCTGATAAAGATCATTAATTAAGCCTTATGAACTAAGTATTTTCATTCACAGATTATACTCAACTAAAACCTCTTATTATGGATCCCAAAGTAGAACAGTTCATGTCTCAGATACAGGCTAAAAACCCTGCCCAACCTGAATTTCATCAGGCGGTGCATGAGGTAGCTGAATCGCTCATTCCATTCATTGAAGAAAATCCAAAGTATAAGCATGCCAAAGTCCTTGAACGGATAGCAGAACCGGAAAGAGTACTGATGTTTCGTGTCCCATGGATTGATGACAAGGGTGAGATACAGATCAACAGGGGTTTCCGGATTGAAATGAATTCTGCCATCGGTCCGTATAAAGGAGGATTAAGATTCCATCCGACGGTTAACCTGGGAATACTGAAATTCCTGGCCTTTGAACAGGTATTCAAAAACAGCCTCACCACCCTGCCTATGGGAGGAGGAAAGGGTGGATCTGATTTCGATCCTAAGGGTAAATCCGATAATGAGGTAATGCACTTTTGCCAGAGCTTTATGACAGAGCTCAGCCGGCATATCGGTCCGAATACAGATGTCCCGGCCGGCGACATTGGAGTCGGAGGACGAGAAATAGGATATCTTTTCGGTCAGTATAAAAGGATACGGAATGAGTTTACAGGGGTCCTTACCGGAAAAGCAATTGAATGGGGAGGAAGCCTGATCAGGCCTGAGGCAACCGGTTACGGAACAGTGTATTTTGCAGAAGAAATGCTCAAGATGAAAGGCGATTCACTGAAGGGTAAAACATGTATTGTATCCGGATCCGGCAATGTCGCCCAATTCACAACAGAAAAGATCATTGAACTCGGAGGAAAGGTGGTAACCCTTTCTGATTCAGGGGGATTCATTCATGATCCTGAGGGTGTAAATTCGGAAAAGCTGGCATGGGCAATGGATTTGAAAAATATCCGCAGGGGCCGTATCTCTGAGTATGCTGAAAAATTCGGATGTGAATATTATAAGGGAGAAAGGCCCTGGGATATAAAAGGGGATGCAGTATTCCCCAGCGCTACAGAAAATGAAATTAATGCTGAGGACGCCAAAAAACTCATTGCCAATGGATGCAAGCTGATTGCCGAGGGTGCAAACATGCCTTCTACACCGGATGCCATCGAGGTTTACATGGAGAGCAAGATCCTCTACGGACCAGGCAAGGCAGCCAATGCCGGCGGCGTGGCAGTGTCAGGTCTCGAAATGACACAAAACTCAATGAGACTTCCCTGGTCAAGGGAAGAAGTGGATGAGCGTCTACAGCGGATAATGAAAAGCATTCATGCAACCTGCGTTAAGTATGGCCAGGAAGAAGGAGACTATATAGATTATGTGAAGGGAGCTAACATCGGCGGTTTTGTGAAAGTTGCTGATGCCATGTTGTCGCAGGGGGCAGTATAGAAAGGATGGAGAGGCTTGCTCCGGGTCTCTCCATTTTTTCTTAGATTTGTACGGCTTTGATACGGTGAATTTCATAGACACACATACCCATTTATACCTGCCTGAATTCAAGGATGATCGAGATGAGGTGGTTACTTCTGCTCTTGAAAATGGCATTCTGAAGATGCTTTTGCCAAATGTTGATGGAAAAACCATTAACTCCATGCATGCCCTTTCGGATAAGTATCCTGAACATTGTCTTCCAATGATCGGGCTTCATCCAACTTCAGTGGACATGGAATACCCGAAGGAGATATTGAAAATCAGGGAGTTGCTGGGCAAAAGGAAATACTGGGGCATTGGCGAAACCGGCATTGATCTTTACTGGGACAAAACATTTGCTACACAACAGGAAGAAGCTTTCAGGGAACATATAAATCTGGCTAAGGAATTCACACTTCCGCTTATTATCCATGCCAGGAATTCCTTCAGTGAATTATTCAGGATCATGGACCGGGAAAACGATGAGACTCTGAAAGGAATCTTCCATGCCTTCACAGGTGATCTGGTGCAGGCCAGACAAATTATTGATTATGGATTTAAATTGGGTATCGGAGGCATTCTGACGTTTAAAAACTCAGAACTTGATACCGTTGTCCGGGAAATTGACCTTCAGCATCTGGTTCTTGAAACGGATGCCCCTTACCTGTCCCCGGTCCCCATGAGAGGAAAGCGGAATGAACCATCCTACCTTGTTAATACCGCCAATAAACTAGCAGAAATTCACCAGGTCTCACTTGAAACCATCGCCAAAATTACCAGTTTGAACGCTGCCACCCTCTTTAATATAATATTATAGAACATGCAGAAATCAATACTGATCATATATACGGGGGGCACCATCGGCATGATTACCACGCCGGATAAAAACTCCCTTACGCCTTTCAATTTTGAGGAGATACGGAAGCATGTTCCTGAAATCGAAAAATACGGACATAAATTCTCAGCTTACACTATACATCCGGCTGTGGATTCTTCGAATATCAAACCAGAATCATGGATTAAAATTGCGGAATTAATAGAGAAAACCTATGATGAATACGATGGTTTCATTGTATTGCACGGGACCGATACAATGTCTTTCTCCGCATCTGCCCTTAGTTTTATGCTTGAGGGACTGGGCAAACCTGTAATTTTTACGGGCTCTCAATTACCTGTGACAAGTTTGCGTACCGATGCTCGTGAAAACCTAATCGCAGCTATTGAAATTGCTGCAGCTGAAAAAGACGGGGCACCCCTGATTCCTGAAGTGTGCATCTATTTTGAATTCAAACTATTACGAGGTAACCGGTGTACCAAATACAGTGCGGAAGATTTCAACGCATTTATCTCTCCCAACTATCCCGCCCTGGCGGAATCCGGAGTCCGACTAAAGTACCATCTACACAGGGTACAAAAGCTTGCCAAAGACAAACAGTTCAAAGTGCATACGAAGCTTGATAATAATATTGCAATTCTTAAAATATTCCCCGGAATATCTGAACATGTTCTAGATGCCGTTCTCGGAACCAAAGGTTTAAAAGCTATAATTCTTGAAACCTTTGGAGCTGGTAATGCTCCTACTGATTCCTGGTTCTTTGAAAAGATTAATGCTGCCAATGAAGCAGGAGTGGTTTTTCTGAATATTTCCCAATGTTCTGAAGGCAGTGTGGAAATGGGCAGATACGAGACCAGCGAACACCTTATTAAAGCTGGTGTGGCCAGCGGATTTGACAGTACTCCCGAGGCAGCAATTACTAAATTAATGTTCCTGCTGGGACAGGAACTACCGCCCTCCGAAATTAAACTACTTTTAAATAAGTCTATGAACGGTGAAATAACTATTTCCTAGACTTGTACTTATACATTTTTTTTGTATTTTGCGCCCTCGATTTTAACCCGGGAGAGGTGGCCGAGTGGTCGAAGGCGCACGCCTGGAAAGCGTGTATACCGTGTGAATCGGTATCGAGGGTTCGAATCCCTCTCT
>JAUUZM010000268.1 GCA_030589965.1 Bacteroides sp. | reverse complement strand
TTCTCTGCCATTATATTAAGACGAGTGAATTAAGCAATTATTCTTCCCGTTATATAAAAATACGAAAAATACCTCCAAGTAGAAGCAATTCGGATAAGTAAGGTCAGGCGGGATTTCAGTTTACCCTTAGGATTAGTCCTACTCCCCTGATGGTATCAATTGAAATGGAGGTGTCGGGATGGAGATATTTCCGGAGGCGTGTGACAAAAACATCCATGCTGCGACCGAGGAAGTAATCGTTTTCACCCCAGATATCTTCCAGGATCCGTTCGCGTTTGAGGACCTGGTTTTTATTTTCTACGAGGTATTTAAGGAACTCTGCTTCCTTGAGTGTCATCTGGTGCTGGATTTTAAATCCGGTAAGGGTAAGTTCATCGAAACGAAATTCAAAATCCCCAACCTGCAGAGGTTCTGCACCTATATGTCCAAGGCGCTTTAGAATGTTCTTTATACGGAGGATGAGTTCCTCGACCTCGAAAGGTTTGGTGATGTAGTCATCGGCTCCGAGTTTCAGGCCTTTGATCCTGTCTTCCTTCTGATTCCTGGCAGTCAGAAAGATAATGGGCATGTCGGGATCAATTTTACGGATCTGTTTAGCCAGGTCCCAGCCATCCATAACCGGCATCATGATATCAAGGATGCAAAAATCCACATGTTCAGAGCGGAATGTCTCAAGTGCAACACCCCCATTCTCTGCCTGCAGGATCGAGTAGCCGTTGATTTCAAGGTACTGTGAAAGGATGCTCCTCAGGTCTGCATCATCTTCAGCCAATAGAATATTCATTGTCAGGTCGGTATTTTAATAGTAAATGTACTTCCTTTCCCCGGTACGCTGTAAAGATCGATTTCCCCGCCATGGGCTGTAACTATTTGCCGAACATAGTAGAGTCCGAGTCCAAGTCCCCGAACAGTCCTGAAATCACCCTTACCTGCCCGGTAAAATTTATCGAACACATGTTTCTGGTCTTCTTTTTTCATCCCTATCCCGTTATCCTTAAAACGGAGGGTCAGCATACTGTTCATGCTGACATTTATTTCAATGCGGGGTGAATTTTCAGAATATTTCACGGCATTGCTCAGCAGATTGTATAGTACGGTTGTCATATGGATCTCATCCAGCTCTACAAAATCTTTATCCAGATTGTAATCCAGGGATATTTGAATGTCTTTCCCGTTATTTTCAAGTTCGAAAAGTTTGATTTTCTCCTCAATAAACTCAAATATATGCACTGAACTTTTTTTCACCCTTACCTGGTCCTTCTCCCAGATGCTGATTTCCAGAATACGATCGATCAATTGTGTCAGATGTTTATTCTGTTTATGTATCATTTCTGAAATCTGACGGATCCTGGCCGGGTCCTTTTGCATGGTCTCATCACTCAATGTGGTTGAGGCAACGGCGATGGTTGAGAGCGGGGTTTTCAGCTCATGGGTCATATTATTAATAAAGTCAGTTTTAAGATCTGAGAGCCGTTTCTGGATAATCATGTTCCTCATGGTAAGTCCGAATACAAGCAATACTATTAGAATGGTCAGTACGGCCAGGACCAGGGTAATAAGCATATCCCGGTAAATAATCTGAGTTTTATGTGTAAAATCGACCAGGTAATCATAGCGAATCCTGAAGAAGTTTCCTTCCACGGCATAGGAGTCGGCATGCAGCGCCCCGGTGAATTCATAGGGCAATTCCCCCGTGGAATCTCTGTAAACCAGGAAAGACTCATTAAAATCCAGAAGCGACAGTTCTGAAATATAATACCCAGAACGGAAATCAGGGTCGGCCGCAGCCTGCTCCAGGTAGTCCCTCAAAAAATCAGCCGGCTTATGGTGTTTCTGTAATATCGTTGAAAAGGCGGCAAGGACCTGGGAATTCAGTGAATCTTTGGTTTCCCCGGAAGGGGTATCCTGATATGCATAGATAAGTTCTTCTGAATACAGGTCGAAAAGCATAAATATGGAATCGGCGCTGTATTTTGACTGTATGGACTCATACTCAAAAAGGGCGGATTTGACGAGGGAGCTGTAACGGGTATTGAACTGATCCAGCTTGGTCTCAAATGTAACAGAGATATTGTATAGCTGTACGATCACCAGGATGACCAGGGCAGTTGCACTTATAATTATTGAATAGCGGGGCTTCATTAATGCTGTTTTGCGAATTCAAATATCCGAATCTATTTTCGATTCCGAAACAGGGCGTACTGCATTAACCGGCCGTTAACAAAGCATTAACCTGTGCTGGTCTTATTCTGCCCTACATTTGTTTCAGAAAGAATTATTGAAATCCAAAAATGCGAAAGTCATGAAAAATAAATTATTTATTGCAGCTGTTATCCTGGGTGTATTCCTTATGATAGACACATCTTTGCTGGCACAGGACACCGGAACTTCATCCTCCAGTTCCTCCTCAAGGAGCAGTGAGGCATCCAGATCCCGCGTTATTGTCGTTCCTCCTGTACCGGATCTGAAAGCGATTGAGATGCACGATTATACGCATGGATATTCATACACTTCATCTTCAGCAGAGAAAAGCTCAAAACTTAACCTGTCTAAGAGATATGAAGGTACTTCCACAACAAAAAAGGGAACATTTAAGGTTGATGATGGTGTCAGAAAAATCCGGATTTCCATCTCTGGAAGGGTTGAGTCAGGCAAGATTACGGTGGATCTTTTTTTACCCGATGGGGAAGAAGTTGGAACATTTAAGGTAGATGATACCGCCGATGTTGAATGGTCCCAATCCATTAATATTGAGGAAGACGAAACAAAGTACTATGGTGAGTGGTCTTTTAACATCAAAGCGCAGGAGGCTCACGGCAGATACTCAATTTCGCTGAGTACTTACTAAAAGCCAGAGGCGACAAAAAATACCACCATCATACTCATTTCCCCGTCCCTGCGTTTACCTTTGTGTATTCGCAGGGATTTTTTGTACCGTACAATTTACATATCAGCAATACTTATTCTGGGTCTTCGGGTTTCAGCCCAGGAGGGATCATCGGAGTCCATTCTGAAGAATTCATTCGGAATGGCTTTTGAGAATGATATGTTCAACCGGATGGACTGGTATTTCTCGAACGGGATAAATTTTTCGATGAGCCATTCGGCTTTTGAGAGGAGCCCTGTAAATTATGTGCTTCTGCCGGTTCGCCTTCGAAAGGGTGACCGGGCGATATATGGTTTGCGGGTAAGGCAGGAAATCTATACCCCAAAGGATTTAAACCAGTCCGAAATTCAGGAGGGCGATCATCCATATGCTGCTACTCTGAGCATTACAGAGGAGAAAATTATCAACCGCCCTTCATCCGGATTGCGGTTTACTACCGGCTTGCAGATTGGCGTAATCGGTCCGGCTGCCCTGGGATTCAAAGCCCAGGATTTCATCCACCGAATCACTCCATCCGAGCCACCCCAGGGTTGGAATATGCAGGTGGGGAATGATATCCTGTTGAATTATTCACTTGGAGTGGATAAGGAAATTACCCGGGATGAGGTATCCCTTCTGTCCCTGTCCGGAAGAGCCAGGCTAGGAACCGTCTATACAGATGCCACTCTTGGAATGTGGTCCAGGTTTGAGTATTTACCTAAGTTTTTCACACATGTGGGACCGGATCCTTCCCGGAAAGTAAATGCATATTTCAGATTTGGATGGGAACTTCGTTTCGTAGGATATGATGCCAGCCTGCAGGGTGGCATGTTCAACCATACCAGTCCATATACCATCCACTCCGGTTCAGTTAGCCGGGTAGTTGCCGGATTCAATGTCATGGCCGTCCTGGAAATTTACCGACATGAGCTCACCCTCTACCAGAATTTTGTTAGTCCAAGGTTTGATGGCTCAGACTGGCATGGATGGATGGGGATCGCTTACCATTATTGGTGGTAAGATTTATGTTGGACTGGGCAATTTTTTTTAGTTTCACCAAGAAGTCTTTCAAGTAAACTGATCTAAATGAAGCAATTTATACTAATTCTTATAACACTTGCCTTCCTGGGAATACTGGTTGGGGCTAATGTATATTTATCTAAGCGGTTCAGCTGGTATTTTGGATTGGAGAGTCCAAGAACACTTTATTTCCTGTTTCCGGCCCTGACTCTGTTTATGATTGTTGGGGTGATAGCTTTATCAAACTCGACTGGTGTAACAGGACACCTTCTTTATGTTGTGGCCGCCCTCATAATGGGATTATTACTCTATCTCCTTTCCGCTGTTTTGCTTGTTGATCTGGGCCATTTGTTTATTAAACTACCCCCGAGAATGTATGGATTAACAGCACTCTTTCTTACTGTTCTGGTATCGGCTATTTCCTTCTGGAATGCAAACCATATCCGAACGACAGAGTTCGATGTTGGGATCAGGGGATTAAAGCAGGAGGTAAAAGTCATGCATTTAAGTGATATCCACCTGGGTCATTTCCGGGGAAAAAAGTTTATGCAGAGGATCGTTGACAAAACAAGAATCCAGGATGTGGATGCTGTATTTATCACTGGGGATCTCTTTGATGGCAAAATCCGGTTTTCAGACGGCAGTCTTGTGCCTCTGACTGAACTGGAAGTCCCGGTATACTTCGTTGAAGGAAATCATGACGGATACAGTGGCATCAAGCATATTAAAAGCAGCCTGAGAGAAATCGGGGTCAGGGTCCTTGAAAATGAGGTGGTTGACTTTGGGGAGATCCAGCTTATAGGTCTGAATCATATGCGGGCAGATAGCCAGGCATCTGAGATGCATACGGGCGGCGGACAAGAAACGATCGCGACGGTTCTGCCCCGTATCCTGACAGATCCCGAAAAACCTACCATACTATTGCATCATAGTCCGGATGGAATACAGTATGCCCATGAAAAGGGAGTTGATCTTTACCTGTCGGGCCATACCCACGCGGGACAACTCTTTCCGATAAATTATATAGCCGGATTAATGTTCAAATACAAAAAAGGCCTGCATGATTATAAG
>JAUUZM010000081.1 GCA_030589965.1 Bacteroides sp. | reverse complement strand
ATTCCTTTTCCTGCCCAGATAAAGGGTACATGTGAACTGCGCTGCCAGAGTGTATGCTTACCCCAGTTCCCCTTTTCACCATGATGAAAGCCATGGTCACTCCACATTATCACTATGGTATTGTCCTTATAAGGGCCTGCTTCAAGTGCATCCAGGATGCGCCCCAGCATTGCATCGGCAAAGGATACGGCAGCAAGATATGCATGGATGCCATCCTTAACTGCATCAATCCGTTCAAGTTCCAACTGGTAGCGTTTCATCCGACCCCTCATTTCCTTCTGAATCTGAGGTGGTACATCGTCCAGATCATCTATTTTATATTCAGGGAGTTGAATGGAATCGCGGGTATACAGGTCAAAATATTTTTGAGGAGAATAATTCGGGAAATGCGGAGCATATAACCCCAGGGCTAGAAAAAGTGGTTTATCATGTTCCTTTTTAAGCACATCGCAGGCCCAGTTCGTACGTATGACATCCGCCATTTCTTCCTCTTTTTCATCGTCGATCGGGCCCCATTCCATAAACCCGCCTCCAATCATTTTTTCCAGGCCTTTCTCAGTATAATAGCGGCTGTAAGGAATTGTTTCGGGACGTGGCACATCTTGCTCTCCATAGCTTCCCATCGCAAAACCTTTGTCCCTTACCTCCTGGCTGCGTGTAAAATAATCATCCCAGCCACGGGGATCCAGATACCCTCCAGGGTGGTGATATAATTTTCCGGCACCATAGGTACTGTACCCACCTTGCTGGAATGCCATCTGTAGAGAAACCAGATCCGGATGCTCATAATGAAAGACCTGGTTCTGGTAACATCCGGTGGTGCTTGCATGTAAACCAGTAAATATAGCTGTACGGGAGGGTGCACAATAAACACCCGGGGCATGCGCATTATTAAATACAATTCCCGATTTTGCCAGGCGGTCGAGGTGGGGTGTAATAGCCTGGCTGTATCCAAGTGGATTCACCCAGTCATTTAGATCATCTGTGGCAAATAAAATCACATTCGGTTGATCTTCTGATTTTGCACATCCAAGCATGAATATCATGCATGCCAGCAATAGGTATTGACTTGATAATTTCATTTTTTACAGTTTTAATACTTAACTCTTCAAACCTGCACCGCATTCTTCCCTGAGATATTCAAGGCTGTTTAGCAATTCTTCTTCCTGATGCTCAATATCGAATAATTTCCTGTCTGTTCCCTCAGGTGGTTCTTCAATCTCCAATGGGCTGCCTATACGGACCAGCTTCAGAAAGTCAACAATACCGGAAGCCGGAAGATCAGGAAATCCATCCCAGAATTCAGGCTTCAGAAATGGTATGGGACGCTGAGAATTTGATATGGTCTCTACATGAAGGGGTACATTTGGACAATTCTCTCGTAAAAATTTAGTGTAGTATTTATAATCCATCAATCCCTCACCAATGGCGGTCCATTGATACAAGGCACCATACTCCGTTTCCCAGACCATTACATCGCGAACGCTTGAGCAGATAATATGCTTACCAAGCACCTCCAATGCCAGCATTGGATCTTCCATGGCCCAAATCGCATTGCCCGGATCATAAAATGCTCCGCAAATATCGGTGCCAGTCTCATTGATCAGTTCAAGCAATTCATCTGATCGCATATCTCCGGCATGGTTTTCAAAGGCAAACTTAACACCTGAATCTTGGGCTGGACCTCGCATAGATTTCATCACCTTAACCACCTCTTCAATTTTAGGTTTTATCCCTCCATCCATATAGCGATCATCAATATTTCCAATCCGGACGCCGACAATAGGGGATTCTACAGCCTTTGCCACACGAATACCCTCAGCCAGAAGAGCTTTTGCATCTCCATACCGATCCGAAAATTTTGAGGATGATTCACATATGCTGCCAGCACCCACATAAATGCTTATACCATTAGCTTTTGCCAGCTTGCTTAACATTGCAAGCTGTTCTTCTTCAAGACTTTCAAAGGTAGTTAACGTGTTGAACTGGACAGAATCTAACCTGTGCTCAATGGCATACTCAATCAGCTGTTTCGCTTTCAGCTTCATACCCCGTAAGGAATGGTTACATAAACCCAGAGGAACCTTTGATGATCCGGCTGGTACATTCCTGTAATGCAGAGCAGAACCTGTTAATGGTAAGGCTTGAATGGCTAGTGCACTCAATCCTGCTATTTTAGTAAAATCACGTCTTTTCATTTGATAATCATGCCATTCCACAATTGGGTTAAAAATTCTCTTACAGGAAATACTTCAATATCACCCATTACCCTTTTATTCTGTTCATTGGACACAATTAGTTTTCTTGCATCCGGAAATTCTTCAGCAAAAGCTCTTAATCCTTTGGTGTGATGGCTATGGATTTCAATAGCTGACTTAATTTCAATGGCCACTCTGGCATCCCCAAGAATGGCATCAACCTCATAGCCAGAAACCGTACGCCAGTATGACAGACCTGGATATATATCGTTGTAGGTAACAAAGGCATGAAGTTCCTGCATAATGAGTTGTTCAAAGGCTTGTCCGTATTCAGGAGATCCTTGTTGAAGGTTACTTCTATTTAACAAGTAATTTGTTATTCCCACATCAAAGTAGTAAAAGCGTGAAGACTGGATAACCCTGCGTTTAAATACTTTTTTATATGCAGGAACCATATATCCTATCATCGTATCTTCAAGAATTGAAAAATACTCTTTAATAGTAGGAGCACTCACACCACACTCCGATGCTATATTATTGAAATTAAGCATCTCACCGCATGAAATTGCAGCAATCTCCAAAAACCTGGTAAATGTTGACAAATTTCGGGTAAGCGCCTCTGCTTTTATTTCTTCTTGTAGATAATCCCCAATGTATGCTTGCAATCTTTTCCGGGGATTATTAACTATATAATGCCTTGGAAGCATCCCGCGATTCAATGCCTTATCAATACTGAAATCAGGGATCTCTCTACTTACCAGAGGAAGTAATACATTTCGAATGGCCCTTCCTCCTAATAAGTTGGCGCCTGAGCGTTTGAGTTTTCTTGCACTGGATCCGCACAATATGAACCTGAGGTTCCGATTACTGATGAGCCAGTGAACATCATCCAGCAACTCCGGAATTTTTTGCACCTCATCGATGATAACCAGTTCATCCTCCTTACATGTAAGCAATTCTTCACGAAGCAATCCAGGTCTGCGGTTTAATCGCTCAAATTGATCCCCCATTAATAAATCATAATACCTGCATTCAGGAAATAAGACTTTTAACAAAGTACTTTTTCCTGTTTGTCTTGCACCCCATAGAAAAACACTATCATTTTCAGCATCTGTCAATTTTAAATAGCGCACATACATAATGCCTTACTTTATTATATCATGATATTCTAAAGTTACTATTTACAAATATAACAAAATTCAATGCTTTCGCATCATTAACCATTCAGAAAAACACGATTCGAGCTCCTCGACTTTTTTATCATATTTGTATGCCTCTGGATTACTCCCCAATAAATTATTCATTTCATGAGGATCCGTGTTCATATCATACAAAGCTTTCATGACATCAGTTGCAGATGAATCCGGCAGCAATAGTTTCCATCCATCCTTAATAACCATATGGGCCGGGTCGGTCTTTAAGTAGCTCAGCCATTCCGTCACTACATACTTTCCATTTTCTGCTTCTGTTCCCTCTATCAGTCCCCTTAGACTAAATCCATCAGAGGGATGGGCGGGCATTTCAAGGTAATCCAGGATGGTTGCAAAAAGGTTAACAGTGGATATATAGGAACCCACTTTTGTCTCGGGCTCGATCCTGCCTGGAAATCTTATCATCAGCGGAATGTGGGACGATTCCTCATAGAATACAAATTTGCCACGCATCCCGTGGGCACCAAGCAATTCTCCGTGATCGCTTGTAAAAATAACCAGGGTATTATCTGTCAAACCCAGTTCATCCAGCTTATCAAGGATCCTTCCAGCCCAATCGTCAACTTCCTTGACCATGGCATAATACTCGGAAGTAAAGTATCCTATTTTCTCCGGGTCTGAATACATCGGATTGCTCCTTTGTTTTCGTTTCAGATAGGTAGTGTTCTCCATATCATCACTGATACTCTTCGGAACTGGCATCTCATCAGGAAGATAAAGATCGACATAAGATTTGGCTCCAAGGTAAGGAGGATGGGGATGGTGAAAGGAGCAGGTAAGGCTGAAAGTCGAATCCTTCAGCCTTTCTAATGCCTCAACGGCTTTTCCTCCTTCAAATGCCGCAATATGGTACTCGGCAGGTATGGATGTCACTCCATGAATATCTGATTGTCCGACTTTTATATTAACATCCTCTCCCCTTCTAGCAAGATCATATCTTTTATCAATTGGATGGGCCAGGTAAGGCCTTTCCGTATAAGTATCCATAAATTCCCCCTTCAAGAGATCTCTAGTTGGCAGATTTGGAGCGAGATAATCGAGATAGGCTGCTTTCTTTCCGGGACCCAGTTCTGATTTGGATTTCCCAGCAACCGTAACCTGATTTTGATAGATCCTGGCCCGGAATGTAGGGGTATGCCATTTTCCATAATACTCGCATGTATATCCATTTCCAGCAAGGACCTCATCATAGGTTGGCATAGGCATAATCCCGGTTTCTTCTTCTGAATATGCAAGAGAATTAGAGATAACACCTGTATTGGCAACGGTATGTCCCGTAAGAATGGATGCTCTTGCAGGAGTGCAGACGGCGCAAGGAGTGTATGCACTTTCAAACCACACACCTTCCATTGCCAGCCTGTCCATATTGGGAGTTTCCAGAACTGTATTTCCCGCATAACTCAAAGCATCATATCTTTGCTGATCGGTCATTATAAACAGCAGATTAGGTTTCTTTTCTGCTTTCTCAGAGTCATTAATACAAGATGAGGACAGGGTGAAAAGGACAGTAAATACAAGTAAAATGAGTGCTAGCCTGTTAATTTTCATGGTTCACCAGATGTCTCCATAAACCGGTTTTTGCCTGATAAGCAGGTTAATTCTTTTAACCGATATCATAATGCTAAAATGATCAATTTACTATCTTGGCCTTACTCAATAATTCCTCGTTGGGTTGAAAATGTATCTTTTCGGCCAAACGCTTATTTATCCAGACCTTAAACATCTGATTTTGCGAAACCGGGATATCGGCCGGACTGCCACCCTCTAAGATTTTTTTTGCTTTTTCGGCAGCCAGGATGCCCTGCTCCTTCGATAATTGTGTCAAGCCCAATACTGCATAGGGCATCATAAAAGATTCACAGGTAAGCAGTGGTATTTTTATGTGCTCATCAATAATCTGTAAGGCCTCATCATGATTCCAGTTCTTAATTGCCCCCCTGGTCTGTAAATAAATGAGATCATATGATTGATTTGCATCTTTAAATATCTCCTTCCAGCTTTCAAAATCATCCACCAGTTCCTGGGTGACAGTAACTCCCGCAGCTGCACCAAGGGTATCCAATATGGGTTTGGTCTTCCTGGAAGTAGTTGTATTCTCATTCAGTACCAATAATTTTTGCATGCTGGGATAATAAAATCTCATGATTTGTAATAATTCTGCTACCGGCAGTATTTCAAGTATTCCGGTAACATTCTCCCCAAGGTCATATTGACTGGAGGTCCAGTTTACCCCACAGAATACTATTGGAACCGGACTTTCCTTAAAGTTGGGTTCCACCAGGTATTTCACAGCATTATCATCCGATGCAATCAGGAGATCAGGCTTCTCAGCTTTTATGGAATCAAGTAATTCTGCCGCCCGGCTGAGTATATATTCCTGAGAGGAATTTCGTTTGGTATCCATGAAATAGGAAATAATCTCAAAGCTGTCCGCAGGAAGAGTTTCATAAACTCCAGAGCTTATATCATCACTCGGAGGAAACCCCTTGTGATAAGAGTTTACGTATACGATTTTCTTCTTTTCTACCTTCGATTCACTACAGGAATTAAGGCCGGTAATCAGAATTATCGAAAGGACAATGGATATCCTGCAGAAAATCAAGTTTGTTATCTCTTTCATTGAATTTAGGTTTATACAATTTACAATCTGAGGGGTTTTTACATTATTAGCATCCATATATATCATGGAGTTTATTACATGCTAAATTAAACTATTTCTTTTTAAGAGTTTGCTCTTTTAAAGTGATTGTATCGGAAGAAATCCAGGATTTCACTTTCGTTGGAAAGGAGGTATTTGGGAGGTTCCATATTTCTCTCCTCCCTCCAGTAATCTCCCCAGGTCCTGAATGAAGTATTCAGTCCGCTGGTATGATGAGAAGTAATCACCAGTCCGTACTTATCTATGAGGTAGGCATAAACAAGAACTGTATAAGACCAGAATTTGTTTTCATAATAATTGTTTAGACGGAACGGTACATTTTGTCAACTATTCTCTTACGGGAAGGCTTTTGGAGAATGGGATTTCTCCACGTAACATCTTTCCGGCCATCCCTGTCAACCAAAGGTAATGGTCAGATGGGATACCATTTTCATAGGGAACAAAAATGCTTTTACCTACCGGAACTCTGTGTGCGCATTTCATTATTGATGTTCCCTCGTCTATTTCATCAAACATGGCAACATAGATCATCTCGGCCCCGCTTTCTATGGCGCCAGTAATCTGTTTCCAGAAAAACTCACCCTTATTTCTGGGAATCTTATCGGAAATATCATCTTTCAAATTATACCATGAAAATCCAGGGAAAACCGTAGGAGCATATGATTTCCCCATTTCTTTGCACCATTCAACATCCCCGACAATGTTTTCCTGCCTGTATGTTTCATAGCTTTGATCGTTATACCTCCCTACAAGCCAGGGATGAATGACATCAACCTGTTTCAGGACATCATGCAGCCTGGGATCACCTTTTGTATCAGAGCCCAGAGTTCTCCATCGCGAAGGTATTCCGAGATGTACTGAACAACCTCCATAGACAGGATCGTTCTTTACAAAATCTATAATGTCATAGATCTCTGGAATATGGCCCGACTCCCTGGTCCCGGCACTGATTCCCCAGAAAGCTACAAGGGGCTTCTCATTATGAAAGAGGTAAGTGGTTTCATCCCCCTGGTTTGTCAGCCTGAGATCATCAACCAGGTGTTTCCAGTCATCAAAAATCAGTTTATACCTGCTGTCATCCATACCACCGATATCATACATCAGGCAAATGGCTATCCCGTATTTATTTGCAGCTTTTATTGCAGATTTCAGAACCTTATCATTATGTCTAATCCTGTTAGGATCCGTAAGTACGGAAAAGAATCTTTGCATGAATACCCCATCTATGCCATATTCTTTCATCCATCGAAAGTGAAGGTCGACAGTGCTCTCATCGTATGAACTGAATACATAGGCTGGAGACCCATCTTCAAATTTAAAAGGTGTAATATACTTAACTGCATATTCATCCATTTCAGGCCAGTAATCTATGGTACAGCTTCCATCCTCAAACCTTCCGCGTCTTGAATAATGTGTCCAACCCCGGTCGGCTCCATCCCCTTCACAGTTGAACCAACCCTGGTAGCCTGCCATCACTAGTCCTTTGTAGGTCATGAACTTACTTTGGGAAGCATGTTTATTCTGAGCATTGATGCTAAAGCAGAATAAAATCAGAACTACTCCGGATAATAAGATACTTTTCCCCAAAGCGATATTTTTGTTAAAGTAATTTCATTCCGAAACCTGGATCTTCTGAAACCCGGAGTTTCCCATCAATGATTTTATAATCACCAAAATCTATCTCATCAGATAGGCAAGTAACTCCTTCTATGGTACAAACATTCCCAAGTCCGGCCGAAAGATGCGCAGTATAATTGGTTTTTAGCAGGGATCCCCAGGCATGGGGACTGGTAAGTAAATTCATTTCTTTTAATGAGGGCATAGTTTTCCGCCAGGGTGTAAAGCCGTAATTCGCAATATCAATGAGGTATACATCAAGCTTATCCTCGCGGGCAAGCTGCATGCAAACATCGATATCGGTATTTCGCTCACCATCAGCATAGTAGGTCTTCTCACGCCCGTTTGACATCATCCAGTCTTTTAGTTTTCTTCCATCCTCAAGATTTTCATAAAATGGTTCCTCAAACCAGTAGATTGGTATGCCTTCCACCCCCTTAAAAAAATCAATCGTATCCTGCAGGCTGTACATGTCATTCGCGTCAACCAGTATGCCCACTTCATCGCCGAATTCTTCATAAATCATTTTTACTATGCGAATATCCATCTCAAGACCCTCGTCATGCGAGTACCACTTCCCGCTTCTTCCTATTTTCACCTTCATCTGCCTGTATCCGTATTCGTAATCCCAACGGCAGTTCTCCATAACCTTTTCAATACCGGCAGGATTCTCTTCAGGCTCCAGTTCGTCGAAATAAATCATTCCGCTGTAAACATCCTTTTCCATGGGGCCGGTTGCACCCAGCATTTTGTAAACTGGCTGGTCAAGAATAACCCCTGCAAGATCATGCAGGGCTAAGTCAAATGCTTTGTTTACCCCTGTGACTATCCCTTCTGAAGGTATGATCAGCTGGTCCATGGTATTACCCAGGACTGATTCCGTCAGAAGATCTTTGTCAGCTTCCCCGTATCTGGCATAGGCCCATCCCGTAGCGCCCTTATCGGTAAACAACCTAATATAATTTACTTTATGGTACTGACCATGTACGCCTTTCCTTGCATTTTTTCCTACAGGCCTGGGCCAGTGGTAATTAACTTTACCGTACTCAACCCTGTCAATTATATGCTTTGTGAGCTCCTTGTTTTTTGACTGCCCGCCACATGAGGTCAACAAACCGGTGCCTGCCAGGCAGACACCAGTTGAAAGCATTCCGCTTTTAGCAATAAAATCTCTACGTTTCATAAGTTTAGATTAAGAGTTTGAAGAATTCCGCTGCAGCTAACTATTTTACAACATGCATTTTCTCTGTATAAACACTGTCATTTCCTTATAGCTGATAAATGTAAATGCAATTTTATTCTACTTCCAGAATTTGTTTCATCTCAGCCATGAGCCTGGCCACAATCTCAGGATTATTTAAATAAAGATTATTGGTTTCCCCGGGATCGTCAGCTAAATTATACAGCTGTCCAGCAGGATCACCCGCTGCAGGTTCAATATGCCTTGGTTTTGAAAATCCACCGGATCCGAGCTGGTTGATGAGCTTCCAGTCCCCCGAACGGACCATCATTGCCCCGTTTCCAAACTGCAGTACAACTGGAGGCCTTATCGCCTGGCTTTCAGGCTGTTCACCTGTCAGTACAGGCAGAAAGCTGTAGGAGTCAGGACCTGCGTCTTCCGGCAGGTCTGCAGCTGTCACAGCCGCGAAAGTTGCAAGAATATCCGTAAAACAGATGCACTGGTCACTTTGCGATCCCTGTTTTACCTTACCTGGCCAACGTACGATAAAAGGCATACGATGACCGGCTTCCCATGCATCGGCCTTCATCCCCCTTAGTCCACCCGAGGAATCATGTCCTAATCGTTCTACATCTTCATCATACCAGACCGGGCCATTGTCGGAAGAAAATACCAGCAGGGTATTCTCAGACATCCCGGCTTTGTCCAGTGCATCAATGACCATCCCAATTTGCGCATCCACCATCATCAGGAAATCTCCGTACATTCCTGCACCGCTTTTTCCTTCAAACTCGGTTGAGGGCAGCCAGGGAGTGTGGGGTGCCGGATAGGCAAGATAGAGCATGAGAGGCTGGTCCTTATATATATCATTGCCGGAATGGCCCTGGATCACTTCAATGGCTTCCTGGGTAAATCGCGGCAGGACATCCTTTAGTTCCAATCCCGGTGCAATACCTCCTTTCCTCCAGAAAGCTCCCTGTATGGGCGACCAACCTTCCGAAAAATTATCCTCATGCAAAAATTTTAAGGCATTTGCTCACCGGGTATCCAACTGTTTGCAGGATAAAGGATTACCCAGTGGCTGAAGCCACAGATGCATGGGCACATTATTCCGGTGTAACCCCTGTGCAACGGTAAGGATATATATCGGCCCATTGGGGCCGGGGGTAATTCTGGGATAAAAAAATACTAATCCCCATGCAAGCCCTAATCAACCAAGGGGCAAACTTAAAGCCCCAAAACCCCCCCCCCCCCTTGCACCTCTTTTCAGAGAAGTCTTCATATACGGGCACTGAGAGCGTTT